>CAIKYN010000396.1 GCA_903831635.1 uncultured Spartobacteria bacterium | reverse complement strand
AGGAGCATCTTGGTGATCTTGCGATTGGCAGGGATGATGATCTCACCAGTCTCGCCGTTGACGACGTCGAGCGGGATCTTCTCACCGAGAAGCACGTTGGCAAGGCCTTCCGTGAGCTGCTCGAAGAGTTCTTCCTTACGCTTCTTGTTATCGTCTTGGATCATCTTCTGCTGACGCTTCGACTCGGACGGGGTCATCTTGATCTTGGCGGCCTTCTCCTTGGAGGAGACACGCACGTCCATGACGATGCCGTAGGTTCCCGAAGGAACGGTGAGCGAGGTGTCCTTAACGTCTGCCGCCTTCTCGCCGAAGATGGCTCGGAGGAGACGCTCTTCAGGAGCAAGTTCGGTCTCACTCTTAGGAGTGATCTTGCCGACAAGGATGTCGCCGGGCTTCACCTCGGCGCCGATGCGGATAACGCCGTCGGGTCCAAGGTTCAGAAGAGCTTCCTCGCTGACGTTCGGAATATCACGGGTGATTTCCTCGGGTCCAAGCTTGGTGTCACGGGCTCCGATCTCGAACTCATCGATATGGATGGAGGTATAGACATCCTCCTTGACCACACGCTCGGAGATCATGATCGCATCCTCAAAGTTATAACCGTTCCAAGGCATGAACGCGACGAGCACATTGCGACCAAGTGCGAGCTCACCATTCTCGGTGTTCGGACCATCCGCAAGCACATCACCCTTCTTGATCAACTGCCCCTTCTTGACGATGGGCTTCTGGTTGATGCAGGTGCTGCTGTTGGAGCGCATGAACTTGCGCAGGTCATAGACATGAACGCCGTTCTCGGGATCATCCTTGATCTTCTTCTTACCCTCTGGAAGCTCACCATCCTTGGTTACGATGATGCGCTGGGAATCAACGGAAGCGATCTTGCCGCTGGACTCGGAGACGATCACAGCACGAGAATCACGGGCGACACGACCCTCCATTCCAGTTCCGATGATCGGAGCATCAGAGACAAGGAGAGGAACACCCTGGCGCTGCATGTTCGAGCCCATGAGCGCACGGTTGGCGTCATCGTGCTCAAGGAACGGAATCAGGCCGGCAGCGACAGAGACAAGCTGCTTTGGAGAGACATCCATGTACTGAACCTTCTCGGGTTCAATCTCAACGAAGTCGCCGCGGAAACGAGACGAGACGGTCTCTCCGAGGAGTTTGCCCTTGGCGTCGACGGTTGAATTCGCCTGTGCGACATAGAAATTCTCATCACGATCCCCGGTCAGATACTCGATATCATCGGTGACACAACCATTGACCACCTTGCGATACGGCGTCTCGATGAAACCGAAGTCGTTCACACGGGCGTACGTGCTCAGCGAGCTGATCAGACCGATGTTTGGACCTTCTGGCGTCTCGATCGGGCAGATACGTCCGTAGTGGGATGGATGCACGTCGCGAACCTCAAATCCTGCACGCTCGCGGGAGAGACCTCCAGGCCCAAGGGCCGAGAGACGGCGCTTGTGGGTGAGCTCGGAAAGAGGATTCGTCTGATCCATGAACTGACTCAGCTGGGAACGACCGAAGAAGTCGCGTACGACGGCGCTCAGGGACTTCGGATTGATCAGTTTCTGAGGCGTGATGTGGTCGACGGAAGGATCGTAAAGTGCCATACGCTCGCGTACGAGGCGCTCCGTGCGGGAGAGTCCGACGCGGCACTGGTTGGCAAGCAACTCTCCGACCGTGCGAACACGACGGCTACCGAGGTGATCGATATCGTCGAGCATCCCTTCACCCTTGCGGAGTTTGAGAAGATAGCGCATCGACTCAACGATATCCTCCTTGCGAAGGACGCGGTCCTCGATCTTGGGATCAAGGCCGAGCTTTTGCTGGATTTTGTGACGACCGACGCGGCCGAGGTCGTAGCGCTTGGCGTCGAAGAAAAGACGCTTGAGCATGCCACGAGCATTCTGGACAGTTGGAGGATCGCCAGGGCGAAGCTTGCGGTAGATATCCTTAAGAGCCTCTTCCTCGCTATGGGCCGGATCACGCTTCAGGGACTTCACAATCGTGTCGTCGTCCTTGGTATCGATGACCTTGACTGCGCTGTGACCGGCACGGATCAGATCGCGAATGACTGCGGGAGTCAGCGGCTCGTAAGCACGTGCGATGATCGCGTCGCCCTCACGGACATCTGCGAGAAGCACCTTGGTGCTGATCTCTTCTTCATCGAGTTTGTCAGAGAGCTTGAGGCTTTCAATCTTGTAGAAGAGCGCTGCAATCTCCTCGTCCGTGGGGAAACCGAGAGCACGCAGGAACGTGGTTGCAAGGAACTTGCGACGGCGCTTGCGCCGATCGAGGTAGACATAGAGCAGATCATTCGTGTCGAACTGAACCTCGGTCCAGGAACCGCGATCTGGAATGATGCGGAACCCATGAAGCAGCTTTCCATTGAGGTGAATGTCGGACTCGAAGCAGATACCGGGAGAGCGGTGCAACTGGCTCACCACAACGCGCTCGGCTCCATTGACCATGAAGGTTCCTGACTTGGTCATGAGAGGAATCTCTCCCATGTAGACCTTCTCTTCCTTGGTGGACTTTTCGTCCTTGTAACGGAATGTAACGTAGAGCGGCGCGCTGTAAGTCTCACCCTCGATCTGGCATTCAAAAGGACCGATCTTCGGCTCCTCCAGATGATAGCTTACGAAATCAAGCGAAGACTTCT
>CAIKYN010000395.1 GCA_903831635.1 uncultured Spartobacteria bacterium | reverse complement strand
TTGATCTTGTTCAGGCAGGCGTAGAGGGTCGTGGTCTTTCCTGATCCGGTGGGACCGCAGACGATGAAGATACCGTTCGGTTTCTCAATGACCTCGATGATGTACTCGTAGATGTCCTGAGGCATCTGGAGAGTCTCCAGATCGAGTTTTACGGCGCTTCTGTCGAGAACACGGAGCACGACGCTTTCACCGAATTGTGTGGGAAGGCAGGAAACACGAAGGTCGACCGTCTTGTCACCGATCATCCGCTGGATACGGCCATCCTGGGGCACACGCCGTTCGGCGATGTTAAGATTTGCCATGACTTTGAGACGGGAGGTGACGGGAATCGCCAGATGCCGTGGCGGAGGCTCCATCTCATAGAGGGCTCCGTCAACACGGTAGCGGATCTTGAACTCTTTCTCGAACGGCTCGAAATGAATGTCACTTGCCTGGGCTTGAACGGCGCGATCAAGGATCAGATCGACATAGCGAATGATGGGCGTGGCATTGGCTTCGGCTGCTGCCGCTGCGGCATTGAACTCCTCTTCTTCATTTTCAACCTCCGTGACTTCCGTGGCGGTAAGTTGCTTGAGAACATCCTCCATGGAGGTCTCCTCGGAGCCGTAATGCGCGACAATGAGGTTCTTGACCTGATGACACGGGGCGACCACCTGGACGATATCCCGGTTGAGAGTGAAGCGGAGATCTTCCAGGGCCTGGGAATCGAGAGGATTCCCAAGCGCTACGGTCAGTACATTCCCGGAGGCCGTCACGGGAATCACCTCGTGAAGCCGGGCCATGCCTGCGGGAACGAGATGGAGGAGCGCGGGGAGGGGTTCGAAACCGGTGAGGTCGACGGCATCGGCTCCCAATTCCGCCGCGATGGTCTGGGCAAAAGACTCCTCGGTGACGAAGCTCTGATCGACCATGATATCCTCGATGGGACGACCCGAATTCAGGGCCTCCACGAGAAGTTCTTCGCCGGTGATCTCCGTGAGAACGCCAGCCCGTTTGAAAATATCGATGACTTGATGCGGGTTCATGGGGTTTTAATGATCTTCTCCCATGGTGCTGGAAATGACCTCTTCCGGAGTGGTGAGACCGGCAAGGACCTTGCGGATGCCATCCTCGCGGAGGGTTCTCATTCCCATTTCCCTGGTTCGGTGGCGGAGTTGGAGCGTTGTAGCACTGCGGTTGATCATCTGACGAACCTCGTCGTCGGCCACAAAGATCTCGAAAATACCCATACGTCCGCGGAATCCCTTGCCACGGCATTTTTCACATCCAACCGCTCGCATGACGGTTGCCTTGGAGAGTTGTGAGGAGTCCAGGTTCAGCACCCTTGCTTCATACTCACTCATCTCACCGGGCACCTTGCAGTTTGCGCAGAGTTTCCTGACAAGGCGTTGGGCCATGATTCCTCGCACAGCACTCGAGACAAGGAACGGCTGGACACCGATGTCCACAAGACGGGCAACGGCTGCCGGTGCGTCGTTCGTGTGCAGTGTGGAGAGCACAAGGTGTCCGGTCAGGGAGGCGTTGATGGCGATCTCCGCGGTTTCCTTGTCTCGAATTTCTCCCAACATGACGATATTGGGAGCCTGACGCAGCATGGCTCGGAGTGCTGCCGCGAAGGTCATTCCGACCTCCGCATTCACCTGCACTTGGTTGATGCCCGTCATCTGGTACTCGACCGGTTCCTCGACCGTGATGATCTTGCGGTCGGGGCGGTTCATGTAATTGAGGCAACCGTAGAGGGTGGTTGTTTTCCCGGAACCCGTTGGACCGGTGACGAGAATGATGCCATCAGGCATGGCCACCAAGCGCTCAAAGGTTGCCTGATCATCGCTCATGAAGCCGAGCTCAGGCAGTCCCAGCATCAACGAGGATTTATCAAGAATACGCATGACGATGCTTTCCCCGTGTACGGTAGGCACGCTGCTGACACGCAGATCGATCGTCTTGTCACCCACTTTCACCTGGATACGTCCGTCCTGAGGAACGCGCTTTTCAGCGATGTTCATCGAGGCGGTCATGATCTTCAGACGGCTGATGATGGCGCCCTGAAGCTTTTTCGGGGGGCTCTGCATCTCCTGAAGATTACCGTCGATGCGATAGCGGATCCTCAGGCGCTTTTCCATCGGCTCGATATGAATATCGCTGGCCCTGTTATTCTGGGCCTCGATCAGCAGGTTGGATACCAAGCGGATGATCGGTGCATCATCGTCGCCGTTGTACTCTTCCTCCTCTTCGGTGACGACTGCCTTGCCGAGCTCCTCGAGCCCCTGAGGATAGAGGCGGTCGAGTTTGTCATTGATCTGGGCCGGAACAGCGCAGACGAATTCCACGGGGCGCTTCAACAGGAATCCAATGCTGTCGAACGCCTCGAAATCCATCGGATCAGCGATCGCGAGAACAAGCGATCCATCATGCTCGGAGACCGGTACAGTCTTGTAACGCCGCGCGTTCTCGGGTGAAAGGAGGCCTACAAGCTCGGGGCTGGGAGTGACCAGGGAGAGGTCAACGAAATCCATCCCGTTTTGTGACGCGAGTGTCCTCGCGACATCCTCAGGGCTTACCGTTCCCTCCTTGATCAGCGTCTCCACCATGTGGAGACCACCTGTTCTGCCAGCGAGTTCGTCAGCCTGTTCTTGGGTCATGAGACCCACATCCTTCAGGATCTCGATTACGTATTCGTCGTTGGCGGGCATTGAGGGGGCTAATTGAGGGAGGAGGCATATCATCTCTCCCTTTTTTTCTTTGTCAACGCGCTCTCCATGCATTGGGCCGTTGATTTTCCACGGAGCCTGCCCTAAATATTTTCAAATAAGCATTATGTCACGTTACCGTACTATCCTGATTTTCGGCGCTCCTGGAAGCGGCAAGGGAACCCAAGGCAAGATTCTGGGCAAGATACCGGGATTCTACCACTGCGCTTGCGGTGATGTTTTCCGCTCCCTTGATCCTGCGAGCGAACTCGGCTCTCAGTTCCTCGAGTACTCCAGCAAGGGGGAACTCGTTCCCGACGAAATGACCGTCAGGCTTTGGCATGAGTCGATTCGCAAGACCGAGGAGTCTGGCAAGTTCAAGCCCGAGCGTGATTACCTGATTCTGGACGGAATTCCACGCAATGTCGCCCAAGCCGTGCTCATGGAGACCCATATCGAGGTGCGTCGGGTTTTTCATCTTTCCTGTCCCGACCGGGACAAGTTGGTGGCTCGTCTTAAGAAGCGTGCCTTGCGCGATAATCGCCTCGATGACGCCAATGAGGAGGTCATCCGCCATCGCTTGGGCACCTATGATTCCGAGTCCAAGCCGATGTTGAGCCACTTTTCCTCGGTGAAGCGTCACGATATTGATGCCTCAATGACTCCATTGGAGGTTCTTCATAAGATCTTGGAGGGGCTTCTTGAGGAGACATCTGCCGCAGCTTCCCGATAGGTGGAAACCTTTCAGTTGACCGTCGCCATCACCCACTGACCTCGCATGAGCCAGTTCGAGAACCTGCGGGCCTCCTCGCTCTACTGCAATAAATGTGCAAAGCCGATGCCCGTCAGGGAGATGCTCTTGCTGGTTCTGCCAGATAAGGAAATCTACGACTATCTCTGCACCGGTTGTTCCTCGTCCCTTGGGAGTCGCGAGGTAAGCGCGGGAGATTTGA
>CAIKYN010000394.1 GCA_903831635.1 uncultured Spartobacteria bacterium | reverse complement strand
TTCCGGTCTTCATCAGGGGATGTTTGCTCCATGGACAAGGAGTCAGCGTCAGTGCTGGGTTCTTCCCAAGAAATCCTCCGGAAATGAGCAATGGCATGAGGCCCATCTGACCTCAGAAATCATGGCAAGCCTTGAAGAGATTCTTGCGGCTCCTTGAGCAAGGCTCCGTTTTACACTCTTCGAGATGTTTTTTGATTGCAGTTGGGGGGTAGTCGGTGTTTGATTTTTAGCCCATTGATCCAGCGTAGCTCAGTGGTAGAGCGGTCGGCTGTTAACCGATTGGTCGTAGGTTCGAATCCTACCGCTGGAGCCATTTTTCCCTTTCCATGAAAACCCACTACATCGACGAGGCCGCCAAGGCGGTTCCAAACAAGCAGCAGCTCATCAATATGGTTAGCAAGCGCCTGCGTGAACTCTCTGCCGGAAGTCGCCCCATGGTTGAAGTGGATCTTCAGATGGGACTCGCTGACATTGCTCTTGCTGAAATTGCAGCAGGAAAGCTCTCGCAAGAGTTTGCTTTGGATACTGATTCCGTTCAGGCAGCCTAAAGAGCCACGGGCATCATCGATCTGGCATTCGGTTTTTTCGGATGCCGCATTCCGGGCGGTAAAGCTGTTGTTTGACTGCTCCATTCATGGGTTCTGACATCGTTACCAACCGCAAGGCTTTCAGGGATTATCAGATCCTGGAGACTTTTGAGGCGGGAATTTCTCTTGTTGGTACAGAGGTCAAGTCGTTGCGAGCAGGCAGGGCGGATCTACTGGGATGCTATGCAAAGGTAGAGAAAGGCGGAGTATTTCTTCACGACGCCACGATTCAGGTGTATGAAAAGGCCAGTCATACAACCCATGACCCCAAGCGCCCCAGGCAGCTGCTACTCAATAAAATCGAGATTGCCCGAATGCTGGAACAAACAACCCGCAAGGGGTTGGCCCTACCCGTCCTTCGTCTCTATTGGAAGAAAGGGCGCGTGAAGGTCGAGATCGGATTGGGCAAAGGAAAACACGCAGCGGATCAGCGTCAGGATCTCAAGAAGAAAGCCGAGCAGCGGGAGACAGATCGTGAGGTCGCTCACTTCAAGAGGGGAAGATAGAGAATTTCCTGATTGCGCGTTCATGTCGTCAACAGCACCCTTTTTCAAATGAAGAATGCTCGAATGAATGATAGGCCTGAGCTGAAGGGAGTATTTCCTTCTGCTGAGGAGTTTTCTTCGGAAGCTGCGATCCATCCCGTGGTGCCTGTCTGGATCGACCTGGTGGCTGATAGCGAGACTCCACTTTCTGTTCTCTCGAAACTTACTTCCGAGGAGCCCTCCTTCCTTCTCGAATCCGCCGAGCAGAGCGATCTGATCGGCCGCTATTCTTTTGTCGGTTCTGGTGCGCGTGCGGTGATTTCCTCCCATGGAGAGACAATCACCCGGACCGATCGTAACGGGACGCGTTCTTGGACCGCTCCCGATCCTCTGAAGGAACTTGAGACTCTGATGTCAGGGTATCGCTGTGCGGTTCATCCAGAACTTCCTGGTTTCACTGGTGGTGCCGTTGGTTATCTCGGATACGAGGCTGTGCGGAGATTCGAGCCCTCAGTGCCTGCTGCTCCGCTGGACGACTTGGGAGTGCCCGAGATGCTCTTCCTGATTGCTGACACCGTCGTGGTCTTTGATCACAAGGCCAGAAGGATCAAGGTGGTTGCGTGTGCCTTTCCTGGAGAACTTGGTGTTGAGGAGTCGCGTCGCGAGGCTGTGGAAAGGATCTCTGCGCTCCTTGATAAACTTTCCCTGCCACTTGCGATGCAGCCATTTCCTGCTGGAGTGGATGCGGAACGCCTGCCTGTCTCGAGCAATGTTACCAGAGCTGCCTTTGAGAAGTCGGTGGAGGACTCGAAGGAGTTCATCCGCGCCGGGGATATCTTTCAGATCGTCCTCTCCCAGCGTTTTGCGATCCCTTACCAGGGAGATCCTCTTCATCTCTACAGGGCTCTACGATTCATCAATCCTTCGCCCTACATGTTTTGCCTGCGATTGCCCGGAGGATTTTCGCTCGTGGGAAGCTCCCCTGAAGTTCATGTGAAGGTCACTGATGGTAACGTGCAGATCCGCCCGATCGCCGGGACCCGTAAGCGGGGTACGACACCGGAGGCTGATGAGGCACTCCGCCTCGAACTCCTTGAGGATCCCAAAGAGCGTGCCGAGCATCTCATGCTTGTTGATCTTGCCAGGAACGATGTCGGTCGCATCTCGGAATTCGGCAGTGTCTCCCTGACTGACTTCATGACCGTGGAACGGTACAGCCACGTGATGCATATCGTTTCCAATGTCATCGGCAAACTCTCGGGAGATCATTCTCCGCTCGATGTGCTGCGTGCGACATTCCCTGCAGGAACAGTCAGTGGATCACCGAAGGTGCGTGCCCTCCAGATCATCGCCTCGATGGAACCCACTGCTCGCGGTAGTTATGCAGGGGCCGTGGGGTATTATGGATTCAACGGACAGCTTGATTCCTGCATCGCGCTAAGAACCGTGCTCTTGAAAAACGGGACAGCCTATGTTCAGGCAGGGGCAGGTATTGTTGCTGATTCCCAACCCGAGGCCGAATTCGAGGAAACCGTCAACAAGGCGATGGGTGTTGTCAGGGCGATCGAACTGGCTACAGCGACCCTCTCTAATCCTTCCGAGTCATGATCCTCATCATCGATAACTACGATTCCTTCACCTACAATCTCGTCCAATATTTTGGAGAACTGGGTGCCGATCCTGTTGTTCATCGCAACGACAAGATCAGCATCGAGGAAATCGTGGAGATGGCTCCTGACAGGATCTGCATCTCCCCGGGGCCCTGCACGCCGAAAGAGGCGGGGATCAGTTGTGACGTGATTCGGATTCTTGCGGGTAAATATCCGATTCTTGGTGTCTGTCTTGGACATCAGTGCATGGGGGATGTTTATGGAGGAGAGGTGGTCAGGGCTGAACGCTTGATGCATGGCAAGACATCGCCGATCATTCACAACTCGCAGGATTTGTTTGCCGATCTACCAAACCCGTTCGAGGCCACCAGATACCACAGTCTACTTGTGCGCCGGGAGAGTTTTCCTAACTGCTTGGAGATCACCGCTGAGACTTCAGAGGGGGAAATCATGGGCCTCAGGCATAGAGATCTTCCCCTCTGGGGAGTTCAGTTTCATCCCGAATCGATCCTGACAACTCACGGCAAGGAGCTCTTGGCTAATTTCCTACGTCTGAAGGCTTGAGTATCTGAGGTTTTGAGACCTCAAGGATCTTAGGCCTCCTCGTTTGCTGATAAATCGTTGCAACTTTCCCCCAGTATAGTCCTTTTACATTTACCCATGACACACTCTCACGATGGCGATACCTCTGCGGCCTCCTCGGAGAGAGCCACTGATTCATCGAATCCTCCTCCGAAACAGAAGCATACCCCATGGATTTGGTGGATACTCCTCCTACTAATTATCGGGGGAGTTGCCTGGCGTCTGACTCATGTGAAGAAGGATGGTGATTCTCACGGCGGAGCGCATGGTGCCGGATCCACCTCTCCGATTCCTGTCACTGCGACTGCAGTTACCTCTGAGGACTTTCCCGTTTATCTCGATGGTCTGGGAACAGTGCAGGCTTACAATTCTGTTCAGGTGAATGCCCGAGTCTCCGGATTGATTCAGGAAATTCGATTTCAGGAGGGCCAGGAGGTGAAGCAGGGAGATGTCCTCGCGGTGATCGACCCACGAACGTTTCAGGCCCAATACGATCAGGCTGTCTCGAAAACCGCTCAGGATATGGCCCAACTGGAGAGTGCCAAGATCCTGCTTGCTCGTGACCAGGACCTGCTCAACAAGAACGTTCTCGATCATCAGACCTATGACACTCAGAAGTACCTTGTGGCCCAGCTGCAGGGGAGCGTCCAGGCCGATCAGGCCAATGAAGAGATGCAGAAATCCCAGCTCGACTGGACGCAGGTCACGGCACCGATTTCCGGACGCACCGGAGTCAAGCAGGTTGATGTCGGCAATCAGGTCTCCGGTGGGGGGAATAATGCCAACGCTTCTTCGGCCATTGTGACCATCAATCAGATTCGTCCCATCTATGTTTCTTTCACCTTGCCGCAGCAGGATCTAGAACAAGTCCGTGGACCATTGCTTGCCCACAAGCCCCTGGAGGTCCTTGCGCTTGATCGCAACAACCGAACGATCTTGAGCACCGGAATTCTTAGTGTGATCGACAATCAAATCGACACCACGACAGCCACCGTTCGGATGAAAGCTGTTTTTGCCAACGAGGACTACCAACTCTGGCCCGGACAGTTCGTGAATGTGCGCCTGCTTGTGAATCGTGTTCCCGATGCAGTGGTTGTTCCTTCGGAGGCCATCCAGTTAGGGCCGGACGGTTCGTATGTTTATGTCGTGGGAGCTGACAATAAAGCGGAGATGAGGCCGGTCACTACGGGAGCCACCGAGGGGGGAATGACCATGGTGAAGTCGGGGTTAAAGGCAGGAGAGATGGTCGTGACGGACGGGCAATACCGCTTACAGCCTGACTCACCCGTGACGACCCGCCCTCCTAAATCGGGTGACCATCACCTTCAAAAGAAGTCCTGAAGCCTGAAGGAGATCCATCTGCTAGTAGGAACTCCCTGCCGTGACTGAACCGACTCACGACTTCCGTTCAGGAGCTTGCCCATGAACATTTCCGAGCCCTTCATCAAGCGTCCGATCGCCACCTCCCTGTTGATGGTGGCCTTGGTGCTTGTTGGTATTCTCGGTTACCGATCCCTCCCGGTATCGGCGCTGCCGATGGTTGATTTCCCGACAATTCAAGTAACCTCGCAGTATCCGGGCGCGGATCCCGAAGTCATGGCTTCGCTTGTGACAGCACCTCTTGAGAAGCAGTTTGGTCAGATCAGCGGACTCTCTTCGATGAATTCGATCAGCTCCCTGGGGACATCGGTCATCACGCTTCAGTTTGTGCTCGGTAAGAACATCGATCAGGCCTCCCAGGATGTTCAGGCAGCGATCAATGCCGCAGGGGGAGTTCTCCCTCAGAACATGCCCAATCCACCAGTCTACAATAAGGTCAATCCTGCCGATGCACCGATTCTTACGTTAGCGATCACGTCAGAGAACCTCCCCCTGGTGAAGGTCAACGACTTTGCCGACTCGGTATTAGCGCAGAAGTTGAGTGAAATTCCCGGGGTCGGCCTTGTCACGATCCAGGGAAATCAAAAGCCAGCCGTCCGGGTAAAGGTGAACCCAGCAGCACTTGATGCCCAGGGTATCAGCTTGGAAACGGTTCGGAATACGATCAATCAGGCGAATGCCAACGCTCCCAAGGGAAGTTTTAATGGAACCCATCAGTCTTTCACGATCGGCGCCAATGATCAGATCTTGAGCGCCGACGATCTGGCTCCATTGATTCTTGCTTACAATCCCAAAAATAACGCGCCCGTCCGTCTCCAAGATGTCGCAACGGTTCAGAACGGGGTGGAGAATTCATTGATACAGGCCTGGGTCTCTACGGCGGAGAGGCCTTATCACCAAGCGGTTCTTCTCGATATTCAGCGCCAACCCGGCGCGAACATCATCGACACCGTTGACCGCGTGAAAGTACTTCTTCCCAAGCTCACGGCATCACTTCCACCCGGGATGCACATCTCGATCTTCTCCGACCGTACCGAGACGATTCGTGCTTCCGTGAAGGATGTTCAGTTCACCCTTCTCCTCACGGTGGTGCTGGTGGTTCTGGTTCTGCTTCTCTTCCTTCGGAAGATCACCGCCACCTTGATTACAAGCGTGGCGCTCCCTCTCTCGGTCTTGGGCACTTTCGCCTTCATGTATGGCGCCGGCTACAGCCTCGACAACCTTTCCCTCATGGCCCTTACGATCTCGACGGGATTTGTGGTCGATGACGCGATCGTGATGATTGAGAACATCGTTCGGTACATCGAGATGGGAGAATCTCCCTTTGAAGCCGCACTGAAAGGAGCGCGTCAGATTGGCTTCACGGTCATTTCACTCAGCATCTCCCTGATTGCGGTCTTCATCCCTCTGCTTTTGATGTCGGGGATCGTGGGGCGACTCTTCCGGGAGTTCGCGATTACCCTGAGCTGCTCCGTAGTGGTCTCCGCCCTCGTTTCTCTGACGCTGACTCCGATGATGTGCTCAAGGATGCTCCGCCGTGAGCATAAATACGAGCAGCACAGGGAGAGCGGCCTTTCGGGCTTCCTTGAGCATGGATTCGAACGGCTTCTCTGGCATTATGACCGGACGCTGCTCTGGGTTCTCAGACATCAGTTCCTGACCCTGATTGTGGCGATCCTTACTCTGGTGGCCACGGTTTGGCTCTTTGTCATCATACCCAAAGGACTTCTTCCGATCCAAGACACGGGCCTTCTGATCGGTGTTACTGATGCAGCTCAGGATATCTCGTTCAAACAAATGGCAGATCGTCAGAAAGAGCTTTCCGCCGTGATCGCACGTGATCCCGATGTACTCAGAGTTGCGGCCTTTGTCGGTACGGGGGTGGTGAATCCAACCCAGAATACGGGTCGCTTTTACATTGTTCTCAAGCCACGAGAGAAGAGGGTGGCAATTCAACCGATCATGGAGAGGATTTCCGAGGCGGCTCACAAAGTTCAGGGAATCACCCTCTACCTGCAGCCCTCTCAGGATCTCCAAATCGACACACGTATTAGTAGAACTCAATTCCAGTATCTACTCGAGGATGTCGACCCAGCAACACTCAGAAAGTGGGTTCCCCTACTGCTCGAAAAGCTTCGAGCCAGTCCCTCCCTCGAGGATGTGGCCAGTGACCAGCAGGATCTGGGATTGCAACTTGAAATCACGATCGATCGGGTAGCGGCATCGCGACTCAATGTTCCCGTCCAGGCTATCGACGACACCCTCTATGACGCCTTCGGACAGCGACAGATTTCCGTGATCTACACGCAACTCAATCAGTACCGGATTGTCATGGAGAACGCGGGCAAGTACCGAAACTCGCCTGATGATCTCGGAAAAATCTATGTGAGTTCCACCTCGGGAAAGTTGGTTCCATTGAGCTCCTTAGTCTCAGTCAAGACGCGTACTAGCCCGCTCCTCATCACCCATCAGGGGCAGTTCCCATCCACCACGATCTCTTTCAATCTTGCTCAGGGGCATTCCCTGGGCGAGGCCGTGAAGGTGATCCAACGAGCCGAGCATTCCATCGGGATGCCGGACAGTATCCAGACTCAGTTCCTCGGGAGCGTGGCGGAGTTTCGTTCCTCACTGGCCAGCGAACCGCTGCTTATCCTGGCTGCTATCATTGTCATCTACATTGTCCTGGGTGTTCTTTATGAGAGTTACATCCATCCGATCACCATCCTCTCGACGCTACCGAGTGCGGGGGTGGGAGCACTCCTCGCATCACTGATCTGCCATCAGGAATTTTCGCTAGTTGCCCTCATCGGGATCATCCTTCTCATCGGAATCGTAAAGAAAAATGCGATTATGATGATCGATTTCACCCTGGATCTAAGAAGGCAAGGTAACGTCACGGCCCGTGAGGCCATATACCGTGCCTGCCTCCTCCGATTCAGACCGATCATGATGACGACTGCCGCGGCCTTGCTCGGAGCCGTACCTCTGGCTCTTCAGTCAGGCACAGGATCGGAACTTCGCAAGCCTTTGGGCATTGCGATCGTCGGTGGTCTGCTCCTTTCGCAGTTCATCACGCTCTACACGACTCCTGTCATCTACCTCTATCTCGACAGGCTGGAATCGTGGATGAAGCGGCTCTGGTCATCTCATAACAGAAATGGTCATAAGGATGCAGCCGACTCCTCCATAGTTCCATGAACATCTCGGCTCCCTTCATCGGGCGACCTGTCGGGACATTTCTCCTGGCCCTGGGACTTCTGTTGCTCGGATCAACCGCATATTTTTTTCTGCCGATTGCTCCATTGCCGAATGTTGATCTTCCGACGATCAGCGTGAGCGCATCTTTGCCGGGTGTTGATCCTGAGACGGCGGCAACCTCGCTTGCTGCTCCGCTCGAGAAGCGTCTTGGTCAGATTCCAGGAGTGGTCGAGATGACCTCTTCAAGCACGATGGGGGGAACTTCAATCACCATTCAGTTCGACATCGACAGGAATATCGATGGAGCGGCCAGAGATGTTCAGGCAGCCATCAATGCGGCATCTCATGACCTTCCTCCCAATCTTCCCTCACACCCTACTTATCGCAAGCTGAACGCAGCAGGCGCTCCGGTGATGATTCTGGCGATGACCTCTGACACCATGCCGCTCTCTGAGGTCTACAACCTTGCCGACGGGGTTGTTTCCCAGCGACTGAGTCAGGTTCGGGGAGTGAGTCAGGTTCCTCTCTTCGGGGGGGCAAAAACCGCTGTCCGTGTTCAAGTCGATCCAGCACGTTTGGCGAGTTTGGGGATGAGTCTGAACGACATGCAGAATTTTCTGACCAATGCCAATCACTATGCCCCCTTGGGTTCCATTGAGAATCAGGGAAGGGCGTACAATATCCGGGTCAATGATCAGCTCATGGATGCCTCGGACTACCAGTCCTTGGTCGTTGCCCAGACCACCAACGGAATTCCGATTCCTCTGTCATCAATCGCCAGCGTGGTCAATGGTACTGAGAATATCTTCCAAGGTGGCTGGGTGAACGGAAAGCGTGCCGTGATCATGCCGGTCTTTAAGGAGTCGGATGCCAATGTCATTGAGATTGTCTCCCATATTCAGAAAATGCTTCCTCAGCTCAGAAGTTGGCTTCCTCCCGGAGTCCATCTCATCGTCGTAAGTGACCGCACTCAAACAATCCGCGCGTCAGTGGATGATGTTCAGTTCACGCTGGTCCTCACCAGCGCCTTGGTCATTTTGGTCATGTTTCTTTTTCTGCGGCGTCTCGGTCCGACATTTGTTGCTGGCATCACGGTGCCGCTTGCCCTGGCTGGAACGTTCGCCGTCATGTGGTTATGCGACTACAGTCTCGATAATCTGTCGTTAATGGCGCTGACTGTTTCCGTCGGTTTCTTGGTCGACGATGCCATCATCGTCATCGAGAATATCGTGCGATTGATTGAAGCTGGCATGCCGCCGAGGGAAGCCTCCTTGTTGGGAGCGCGCCAGATCGGGTTCACGGTGATCTCCATGAGCCTTTCACTGATCGCAGTCTTCCTGCCCATCCTGATGATGGGGGGAATCATCGGCAGGCTTTTTCATGAATTCGCCATAACGCTCAGTGCCTCCATCGTTGTCTCGGCCATTATTTCCCTCACGTTAACCCCGACTCTATGCGCCCGATTGCTGCGGATGGGGGATGATGTTCAAGAAGGGCCATTCGGC
>CAIKYN010000393.1 GCA_903831635.1 uncultured Spartobacteria bacterium | reverse complement strand
AACGAGGCAACGGGAGCGCAGTATTTGTTCGAACCGGACGCTGATGAGGTTCTCAATTCCGTTCTGCCATACTATTTCCATTTTGAGGTTTTCCAGATGATCCTAGATGCCCGTGCATCCGAACAAAGCGCCCGCATGGTTGCCATGAAGAGCGCAACCGATAATGCAAAGAGCCTCGTGAAGGATCTTACGCTCGAGTACAACAAAGCTCGTCAGGCCAGCATCACCACCGAACTTCTCGAGATCACAACGGCCCAGATGGCCCTTGCATAGAAAGATCAATCAGCAATCGATATTCCCAACCAAACCTTTCCAACTCTAATAACCCCAATAAAAAAGCTCATGAGCAACACAGGCACCATCGTACAAATCATCGGCCCAGTCATCGATGCCGAGTTCAATACCAAGGAGGGCTCTCTGCCCAAGATCTATGACGCCCTTGAGGTCGATTACACGATTGACGGAAAGCCAGCAAAAGTCACCCTTGAGGTTCAGCAGCACCTTGGAGAGAACTGGGTGCGCGCAATCGCAATGTCTTCCACCGAGGGTCTCAAGCGCGGAATGGCCGTTCGATCACTTGGTCAGCCGATTTCAGTGCCTGTAGGCGAAGGCGTACTTGGCCGTATTTTCAACGTGCTCGGTGAGCCCTGCGATGAGCGTGGTCCCGTAAAGGCCGATAAGATTCTTCCCATTCACCGCAAGGCTCCTCCTCTTGTCGATCAGGACACCAAGGCTCAGGTTCTCGAAACAGGTATCAAGGTCATCGATCTGATTTGTCCCTTCACCAAGGGTGGCAAGGTCGGTGCATTCGGTGGTGCGGGTGTCGGCAAGACCGTCGTCATCATGGAGCTCATCAACAACATCGCCAAGGGGCACGGTGGTTACTCTCTCTTCGCAGGTGTCGGTGAGCGTACCCGTGAAGGGAACGATCTCTACGGCGAAATGATCGAGTCTGGAGTCATTGCTGTCCAGAAGGATGAAAAAGGTCATCCGGTCAAGGATGCTGACGGCAATTTCATCTTCCTTGAAGAGGGTTCCAAGGTCGGTCTTGTTTATGGACAGATGAGCGAGCCTCCCGGAGCACGTCTTCGCGTTGCCCTCACAGCCCTTGCGATGGCTGAGTACTTCCGCGACGAGAAGCATCAGGACGTGCTGCTTTTCGTCGACAATGTGTTCCGCTTTTCTCAGGCGGGTTCCGAGGTCTCCGCTTTGCTGGGACGTACTCCAAGTGCTGTGGGATACCAGCCGACTCTTGCCTCCGAAATGGGTAACCTTCAGGAGCGCATCACCTCGACCAAGGATGGTTCCATTACTTCCTTCCAGGCTGTTTATGTCCCTGCAGACGATCTGACTGATCCAGCTCCTGCCAACACCTTCGCTCACCTTGACTCGACGATCGTGCTTGAGCGTTCCATCGCCGAATTGGGTATCTATCCTGCCGTTGATCCTCTTGCCTCCACTTCCAAGGCGCTTGCTCCCGAGATCGTCGGTGAGGAGCACTACGGCGTGGCTCGCGGTGTCCAGAAGGTGCTCCAGCGCTACAAGGATCTCCAGGACATCATCGCGATTCTCGGTATGGATGAGCTTTCCCCCGAGGATAAGCTCACTGTTTACCGTGCTCGTAAGATCCAGCGCTTCCTCAGTCAGCCCTTCCATGTT
>CAIKYN010000392.1 GCA_903831635.1 uncultured Spartobacteria bacterium | reverse complement strand
TGAGAGAATAAAGGATGCTATGCATTCCCAATGAGGCTGCCTCATAATACGCAGACCACGGCAAGACAATGCTGCCTGCAGGGAGGCTGGATGAGAAGAGCAGGAGTGGCGGATCGCCTCAAGATCATGGTCGAGGGCCAGATAAAGTCGTAGGGCTTCCTGATCAATACCTCGGTAATGAAGGATTGCTCCCTCCTGTTGAAGAAAGACACCTCTCTCTCCAATGCATCCCGTATATCCGCCTTCACATTCCGTCCAATGAAAGGTCTGACCACTCTCGAAGGTCATCCGTAAATCGAACTCAGGGCACTCGATCTCTCCCTCTTCGAGTTGCTTGCGGTCGCTTCTTCTCATCGCGCAAAGTAGCTGAGATTCTCCAACTCAATTGCAAGATTCACGTTATTCACGGCAACTGTCTCCGGCAGATGAAGAACAACAGGAGAAAAATTCAGGATGGCTTGGATTCCTGCTTCGCTGAGTTGCTCAGCGACACTTTGAGCCGATGAGCCAGGGACGCAGAGGATCGCCATCCGGATCTCTCGTCGCTTGATGAACCCTTTCATCGATCCTATCCCCCGGACACTCATTCTTCCCTCCGTTTGCTTTTGGGGGTTAAGATCGAAAGCAGCCACAATTTCAAACCCTTCGCGAGCGAATCCCTTATAGCTCAGAAGCGCCTGACCTAGGTTTCCTACTCCAACAAGGATGACGGGCTGAAGACTCGCTCGCCCCAGAATCTCCTCCAGACGATTTCTCAGGGTCACGACTTCATAACCGGTTCCGCGTTTACCAAGAGGACCGCAGTAAGCAAGATCCCGTCTGAGTTGTGCCGGTTGGACGCCGGCTACGCTTGCGAGCGCAGCCGAAGAGACAATGCTCTCTCTCTTTGCGACCATGAGTCCCAGACAACGAAGGTAGAGGGAGAGGCGGTAGACGGTTTTTCGGGGAATGTCCGACGAGACTCGGGCTAACTTTTCCACATTCCCGGGATTTTTGGTCATGAAGGCAGTGAGATTCCGTTGTGAATGGCTGGGTCGCCGTAGAGCGTGGAACTGCTTGCAGAGGTCACAGAGACCTCAAAGATCTCGCCATGAAAGCGGCTTCCTCCTTCAAAGATCACGATCTTGTTGGTTCTCGTTCGTCCGGAGAGTCTGCCTGGATCGTTCCGGCTTGGGCCTTCACAGAGAATTTCCTGATGTGTGCCGATACAGGCTTCGAGCTTTCTGGAGGCTGAGGCATTCACCACCGAGAGGAGATCCTGATTGCGCTCTTCTTTCTCCTCCTCGCTCAACTGCTCCTCCATGAGCGCTGCCGGAGTGTCTCCTCGTTTCGAGTATCGGAAAATAAAGGCGCCGTCGAATTCGAGATCTTCGGCAAGATCCCGAGACGCCTTGTAGTCGCTCTCCGTCTCGCCCGGGAAGCCCACGATGATATCCGTGGTGATCGCAATGCCGGGACGGCTAGCTCGTAGTTCCGCAACAAGTTTACGGTACGATGCCGCCGTATAGGGACGATGCATCGCCTTGAGAATACGGTCTGATCCTGATTGAAGCGGGAGATGAACATGCTCCATGAGCTTCGGAAGGCGGCCAAAGCATTCCACGAGATCCTTGCGAAACCCCATGGGATGAGGGGAGGTAAAGCGAATACGATCGAGCCCCTCCACCTCGTGAAGTGCCTCGATGAGCTGAACAAAGGGGCTTTTGTCACCGATCTTGGGAAACTCATGACGACCGTAAAGGTTGACGATTTGGCCCAGCAACGTGACTTCACGGATGCCTCGCTCCACGAGGGTTCGTGCCTCGCTGACAATCTCGGCGATCGGTCTGCCACGTTCCTCGCCTCGCGTTGAGGGAACAATGCAGAAGGTACAGTGCATGTTGCAGCCCTGCATGATGGAGATGAAGGCCGTGGCCTCTTTCTTTTTCTCAGGCAGATGATCCCTTATTGTGTTCTGGGAGCCCTCTTCAGATGCAGTATCGATGATCGGTCGGATGGATATGCCGAGATCTCTGACATCTTCCTGAATGAAAGCCTCCTCACGTTTTTTTAAGGCTTCCTCCACATAGTCTGCAACGCGGTGGAACTTCTGAGTGCCGACCACCAAATCGACATGAGGAGAGCTTTTTTGGAGATCTTCCCCCAGTCGCTGCGCCATGCATCCCATGTATCCCAGAACGAGTTTGGGTTTCTCCCTGCGGAGTTTTCGCAACATACCCATCTTTCCAATGGCCTTTTTTTCCGCCATTTCACGCACGCTGCACGTATTCAGAAGGATCACGTCGGCATCCCTCTCGTGAGAGACCAGTTTGTGACCACGATCCTGGAGGTCACGCGCAACCTGTTCGGAGTCGCGTTCATTCATCTGGCAACCGTAGGTCTTGATAAAGACGCTGGGCATGACGGGTAAAAAGTTAAAAAGTGAAGTGTTAAAAGAAAAAGGAGCTTCGTCTATCTTAAGACAGTCGACCTCTCCCAATCTAACCTTTTAACCCTTTTAACTACCAGATTGAGGGGAGACTTCGGAGGGAAGCTGTGGAGAAACCTGATTTTCCAGAGAAGAATCCTTCTTGTCTTCTTGGCTAGTTTCCTTGGAGTGGATGTTTCTTTTACGGGGATCAACCCTCTTGAGTCCAATCCTCTGACCAGCGGCCTCAACCAGTTCGGCAACCCGCTTCTTTAAACGATATCCCCGCATCCAGATGACAAACATTATCCCAGCATAGACGCCTACGGGTAGGAGCATCGAGTGACCAGTGGCTGCCAGATAGATCAGCAGGCTGATCATCAGGAAATTTGCCAGGAATGTCGTCGCCACCATCCTGGTGGCAAGGCGGACACGAGTCAGGCATTTGGGACCACCATGGTATTCCGTGACGCTTCTCATGGTGACTCCCCACCAAAAGCTTCCGTAAATCTGGATATCCCATTCCTTCCAACCCGTATCGGTGGAGTAGCTCCAGCCTTCGGTTTCCAAAGCCTCGATGACCGATGTGATCAGGAGTTCGCGACCCTTTCCTTCTTCATTCCAAAAGACAAGTTTCGTGAGTCCTCGGACCTTACTGGGTACAAAGTCTTTCTCCTTAGCGGAGATCACCGATTCAGGAGTGCGCTTAAATTTGAGCCAGGTGAAGTACCGGGCCCATCCCCTCACTAGTGGCTGGGATAGGGCAAGAAACGCAACCAGAAGCCGTGCCCTGATCGTATCGAACCGGGGCTCTAGCTTCGCATGAATCATGTAGGAAAGCGCTACAAGGAAGGTGCCCCCAAACATCATGTAGGCAACAATCCGAAGGACAGGGAAGGGGATTGCTAGCAGGAAGAGGAACGCAGTGAGCGTCACCCACTCAATGCTGCTGAGATAAGCGGCCAGCTCCGACTGAGGAGTGGGGTAGATGCACTGGAAGAGGCCTTCTCCAAAGACACCATGATAGATCACAGGTTGGTTGATGAGCCACGTGAAGCGAGGAGCGCCGTAGACTTGTCCCTTCCACTTGGCGGTACCCGTTGGGCCGAAGAAGACGAGATGCTTGAATCGAAGAAGGGATTCTGCCTCTCCATACCCCTCCTGTTGTTTCCGGAAGGCCTTCAGGGTGAAACGGCGATAGTGCCAGACAATAGCCGATGGGCTGAAGGCGATCACCTCTCCCTCCTGTTGAAGACGCCAGCAGAAGTCCACGTCGTCGCCGGCCTTGCGGTATTCGGGATCAAAGCCTCCAACCTTTTCAAAGGCCCATCGGTAGAAGGCCATGTTGCAGCCCGGGATATGCTCCGCAACAACGTCGGTGAGAAGCACATGACTCGGGCCACCCGGTGCCGCCGCGACGCAGGCCTGATGCCAGTTCTGTGCGGGAGGGGAGATGTTCGGACCGCCGACGCCGGCATAGTTGCCCGAGAGCAGGGTTCCGACCAGGTAGTAGAGCCAGTCCGGGTCCGCCATGCAGTCACTGTCGGTGTAGGCAATGATCTCCCCCGTGGCCGCCGCAGCACCCACATTGCGCGCAACGCTGAGCCCATGATTGGTCTGGTAAATGGCGTTTACCCAAGGGTGATGAGAGAGAATCTCCTTGGTATGGTCCGTTGACCCGTCATCAACCACGACAACTTCGTAATCGGGATAGTCGATCTTTTTGAGAGAGCGCAGGCAGGCTTCCAAGGTCTGCCCTCCATTGTAACTGCAGACAATCACCGAGACTTTCGGAACGCGAGGGAGAGGTGCCCGATGCGTGATGGATTGACTGTTATCAAAAAACTCCCTGACAGTCGTGAGTGCTTTTTTGGGAGTGCGATCTCGCTTCACCAGACCGAAAGCCCAGTCGAGGATATCCATGCCCCCCCGATGCCATTCATCCGTCCAAGCATAGAGAATGGTTCCTGCAAGCCCCCCCCTCACGACGGCATCGAGATGCCAGCCAATCATTTCGGCCTGTTCCTCTTCGGTGTGGCGGATGGTGTCCATCCCGAACTCCCCCATGATGAGTGGCTTATCCTCGGCCAGATTCTGGAGGCGCGCGAGGTAACGTTCAAAATCCTCCCTGCGGTGCAAGTAGACGTTGAAAGTCAGGAAGTCGACATTTTGAGGGAGCAGATATTCGGTGGGAGGATAGCTGGCGTAGGAATAGAGAGCTCGGGGATCCTCGTGGCGTGCGATATTCACCAGATGCTCGACGAACTCAGTAACCCTCTTGGCGCCGAGCCAGCGCACCATGGAGGAGGGGATCTCGTTTCCAAGCAGGTAGCCGAAGATTGCATGATGGCCCTTGTGCTCACGCACCGCATCGATGACGGCCTTCTCCACGGAAGCGCGTACCTTGGGATCGTTCAGAAACTCAACATGCTCCATCCAGGCAATGCTGAAGAGAACCCGAAGGCCGTTCTCCAGACAGAGATCGAGGAACCAACGCGGCGGGGTGGTGTAAATACGGATCAGGTTGGCACCTGTGTCGCGGATGGTTGCAAGGTCACGGGCCACCTGCTCTTTCGAGCCAAACTGATACCCCTCTGAATCAGGGGCGAAAGGGGCATAGGTGACTCCTTTGACAAAGAACTTCTTCTCACCCTCGAAGAAAAACTTTGATCGTACAGTTACTCGTTCAGTCACCGGGAGATGTTTATGGAGAGAGTTATTCAAGTCGAGTCAGAAGAATCTTTCCGCCTTGGCGCTGAGTTTTCTGCGGCCAATGGTCTTATCTCTGGAGGCCTATTTCTTTAGAGGCCCTTGATACCTCCGAGGATCAGTTCGGCGTTGCTCTTGGTAGTTTCCATATTCAGGCAGAGAATCTGCATTGCTTCCACGGCCGGGATTTCCATGAGTTGTTTCCGTAATTTCAGAATGCGCTCATATTCATCCGGATGATAAAGAAGTTCCTCCCGGCGGGTGCCTGACTTGGTGATGTGAATCGCTGGGAAGACGCGTTGTTCCATGATGGAGCGATCCAAGTAAATTTCCATATTCCCCGTCCCCTTGTATTCCTCAAAGATGAGGTCATCCATTCTGCTATGGGTTTCCACGAGTGCAGTTGCCAGAATGGTGAGACTTCCACCCTCCTCGACATTGCGCGCCGAGCCGAAGAACTTCTTGGGACGGGCCAGGGCCGCAGAGTCAACGCCGCCGCTCATGGTGCGGCCTTTGCCCTTGATGTTGTTGTTATAGCCGCGAGAAAGACGCGTGATGCTGTCGACGAGGATCACCACATCCTTC
>CAIKYN010000391.1 GCA_903831635.1 uncultured Spartobacteria bacterium | reverse complement strand
TTCTTCACCTCTGGAACTGGAGTTTGTCACCGGCACGTACCCTCGCCGAGGATCTGGGTCAGGAGAGCGGAGGGATTGCTGTTAGGGGAGTGATTATCGGTGAACCTAGGATCAGTCATTCTGGCCTCGCCACTTTTCCTTTGAGAATCGAGGAGGTGCGAGAGTTGAAGGACGAGAGGGTTCTGATAAAGGCTCCGCTGACACTGCAAATTCGTTGGGCAGGAAAGCAACCCTCTTATGGGGATCGAGTGTTTTTTCAGGGAATGGCTGTGAGACCCCCATCTCCCCGAAATCCAGGGGAGATGGATTATCGACGGTGGCTCGCGCGCCATGGGATCTACACTCGTATTGAGGTAGATCCGTCGATACCCGGAACAATCGAATCAGGAGGCCATGGAAATCCCTTGATGGCCTTTGCGATTCGATCCCGCCAACGTATGGAGGAGATTCTTTCGATCGATCTTGCGGGTGCACCGGAGGTGAGGGGGGCGATCGAGGGAATCTGTCTTGGAGTCACAGAGCATGCGCCTGAGGGATTCACGGATGATTTTCGATTTACCGGCACAATGCATCTTTTCGCTGTCTCGGGCTTACATGTTGGCATGCTGGCTGTGATCCTCTGGTTCGCGCTGAAGGCCCTACGTATCCCCAGGAATTGGGCAGTGATTCTTACCATTCCCTTGCTTTTCTTCTACGTGCTGGTGACGGGAATGAAAATGGGGAGCATGCGGAGCGCTACCATGGCGTCGATCCTCCTGATCGGGATATCACTGTTCCGTCGCTCTCCCCTGCTCAACACCCTTGCCGCTGCGGCATTTCTCCAACTTGCTCTGGATACGAACGATCTCTTTTCCGCAGGCTGGCAATTCTCCTACTCGGTTGTCTTTGCGATTATTGTGGCGGCACCGGGCATCGAGGCACGCCTCATCCGTCTCCACGCACCTGATCCTTTCCTTCCAGCCAAATTGATCACGACCCGTGAGAGTTGGGGGTTCGGAGCATGGCATCATGTGGCTGGCTTGGCGGCAGTCTCTGCCTCGGCCTGGATCGGAGCGATCCTGCCAACGCTAGCCTACTTTCACCTGATCTCATTTTCCGCTTTCGGAGCAAATCTCCTCGCAGTTCCACTCGCCTTCCTTGTTATTTCTCTGGGAGCCTTATCCTTGGTGGGGGGAATGTTTTCCAGTTGGATTGCCGGTGCGTTCAATAATGCCAACTGGCTAGTCACCAAACTCCTGCTCGTGGTGGTCCAGGGAAGCGCCATGATGCCCGGAGGACATTGGTTTGTCGGACTTGCTGCCCCATCCTGCCCGACGATGACCATGCTGGATCTGCACGGATCCTCCTGCACCATCATCAGAGATGGCTCGGAATTCGCGTTGATCAATGCAGGCAAGAAAAGGGATGCCGGTGCAACAATTCTTCCCTGTCTTGAATTGATGGGTGCGAATTCCATTCGGTCCTGCCTCATTACCAAGGTGGATGCCTCTCATCTGGGCGGAATGCCGATTTTGACCAAGGCGATCCATATCTCGGATATCCTGGTTGCCTCACTCGGTTATGAGTCACCGATGGGTAAGAGTCTCCTCTCTTCTCTCAACTCTCATCCAGTTATTCCAGGCAAGTCGATCTCTCTCTCGAGGCGGGTGACTGCCGAGGTTTTGAGAACGAGTGATGATGCACGTCCGGTCATCCGGATCATGACGGGTGAGTCCCGAATCCTGATGCTCCCTTCGGTTGATCAGGAAACACTCTCTTCCCTCTCCGTGTTGCCTGATGATTCCGTCCACGCTGATGTGCTTGTGCTGCCCCTGGGGGGCGCCGGATTGACCTCCACGATGGCTCTTATTGCAAGGGTCTCACCGAAGGCCGTGATTACGCCCGTTGATCCCTACAAACGAAACGGGATACCAAGTCGTGAGTGGGATCAACTTCTTGCAGGGAAGGGGATTGCCCTTTTCCGACAAGATGAATCAGGGGCTCTTATCATTCAGCCCAACGCACAGAATGCTTCTGTGACACCTTTTTTAGATTCCTCGAATTTAAACCCTTAAGAAAAGGAGAGAGCTGAGATCTTCTGCTCAAAGAGATCGTGTCGTGCCGGATCGTAATGGTGACCGACGAAGCCCACCGACTCGGCGCCTCGTACATTCTCTTCCAGATCATCAATGTAAAGGGTTGTTGAGGGATTGACTCCGAATTGGGTACGGGCGAGTTCAAAAATCCTTGCCTCTGGCTTCATCACGCCTGCCTTGTAGGAGTAGATGCCGTCAATGAACAGCTTCCTGAAGAAATCATACTCTTCGAAAATATGATCGTGGTGAATGCATCCGATATTGGAAAGAAGGTAGAGAGGCGTCTTTCCATGGAGTGAGCGGGCCCACTCGATCATAGGTGTGTTGACCTGAAAGATCCGTGTCCAGATCTCCATGAAGTGATCCTCCGGGCCCTCATGGGCAAAGGCTTCTCGAACGATCTTCACGAACTCCTCTCGAGGGATCCGACCCGTTTCATGATCCATTCGCAGCGGATGGAGATCCTCAACGGAAGGAGGGGTTCCGATTCCCGTATGAGCCACCAGCGCTCGCTCAGCGATGAAGTAGTCGAAGGTCAGGAGGACATTCCCGATATCGAAGATGACGGCCTGTATTTGGGACATAGGAAGAGAGGCTTTTAGGCTAAAGGCTTAAGGCTGAAGGCTGTTAGCATTGCGGAGAGAGCGAATCAGTCCATTGAGCACTTTCTCCGTTTTAATGACTTTCTCCTCAATCGATTCAATAACCGACCCTTTGGAGTATCCAAGACGGCGTGAAAGTCCGATCTGGTAGTGAAGCTCTCTTAATGAGCCAAAAGCGATTTCAAGAAACCGAAGATATTCCGTCTCCGTGCTTCGTGCGCATCCCTCGACGATATTCGAAGGAACTGAGACGGCTGCGCGTCTCAGTTGCGAGGTGATACCGTAGATCTCCTCTTTGGGAAAATCCCTTGTCATCCCGTAAACCAGGAGAGCCACTTCATCAGCCAACTCGAACGCCCTGAGTTTTGTATGGTCTCTCATGGCTGTTTCCTAAAAGTCTTCAGCCTTCAGTCTAATCTACCTGGAATTCGGCCTCTTCGAGTACGGCGAGTGCCGAATTCTTCGCCCCATCCGGAGTTCCAGTTTTCCAGGCATTGGTCTCCCATGTTTTCCAGACTTGAGCACCATGCGAAAAGGCGTGCCGCACGGCTGCCCCGACAGCTTGAGGAGATGTGGCGGTGCATCCGCAGTTTTCCGTGGTGAGTAGTTCGGCATTTCCCTCCTCCTGACCCGGTATGACCTGGCTCATGATGAGCGGGGTGGCCGCGGCAAGGCACTCTTGCACGGTTGCTCCTCCTGCCTTGGCGATCACAAGGTGGCTGGCAGCCATACGTTCCGGGAGATTGTCCATCCACCCTTCGATCTTGATGGGGTGATCGAAGGTGGAGGCTATCTTTTGAAGGGCCGTACGCAGTTCCTCATCCCTGCCGCAGGCAGCAGAGAGTTCGATACCCTCCACGTCGCCGAGATGTTTGAGGATTTCCGAAGCATTTTTCTGACCTGGATTTACCAGAAAGAGGACCTTTGGAGGTCTGGAGGGGCCGGGACTCGTTCTCTCTCCTCGAAGAGTTTCAAAGAGTGACGGCACAGGAAATCCAGTCACCCTTAGGAGGGCTCGTGAAACACCAGCCTCCTCCATGACTTGTGCTGTGACCACATTGGGAACGAGGAAGAGATCGGAGTGCCCGCTGTACCAAAGCGAGTTGATGGTGATGGAGTCCGTCACAACGGTCACCGTCCGGAAAGGACGATTTACCTTCCCGTGAAGATGATCGAGCAGGTGGTTATAGCCGGGATAAGTCGAGGCGATGACAGCTGGGTTCATCTCCTCAACTCGCTTACTGAGAAGGCGGGCTGCCCTCTTGTAGACCGACACACGCCCTGGTGTTGCCTTATCCTTATCGAGGAACTTATAGAATCCACCCCAGAGTGAGGGGAAGTGGTTAATGAAGAGGAAGTATGCTTTTTGCGCTACTTTATAGAGAGGACCATAAGCCTCAGCGAAGAGATCGCGAACTTCAACTTCTCTCGTTGGATCGAGTGAGCGTAGTGCTAAGGCGAGATTCCTGGCAGCGGCGTTGTGTCCTTCCCCGAAAGCAGAGGTGAGGATGAGAATCGGGCGTTTGATCGGAGCAGTGGTCACGGTTTGAAACTTCTTGAGTGCTGGCCTAACTGGTCGTGTGCTTTTTTGCAAGGTGGTCGTAACCAGATGCTAATGGTGTGGAGTGTTCTTTCGGTGCAAGCATCAGGCCGATCGGGGTTAGGGGAACCTTGGGAGAGGCCGCATTCCAGCGTTCTTGAAGGCTTGGCCAGTGCTTAGCGGTCACAGTTATCAGCAGTTCATAGTCCTCTCCATCGGTCACTCCCTCATGGAATGTGCATCCTTGATGGAGGGGGAGGCCGTCCGCTGCCACTCGGAATGAGCATCCGCTCTCGGTTGCCAGCTTTGGAAGATCGCTTCCAAGGCCATCGCTGAGATCCATCATCGCGGTAATACCACGCTCACCGCCGAGCCAGCGCCCTTCGGCCACACGGGGCTGGAAGTTAAGGTGGCGGCCGCTCTTGAAGGATCCTCCCAGTTTTCCTGTCACGCAGATCAGGTCGCCTGGTCTGGCTCCGGATCGAAGCTTGAGATTCTGTTTTGTGACGCCCCCAGTCAGCGTGACCGAGAGAAAGAGAGGTCCTGGCGAGCGTACCGTTTCTCCTCCCACCACGGAGACTCCGAATTCCTGTGCTACTTTTCCGATCCCGCGATAGAGAGCCTTCCATTCGGCGGATCCCCAGTCCGAGGGAGCAGCCACCGTGATCAAGGCATGATGCGGGGAACCTCCCATGGCAGCGATGTCGCTGATGGGACGGCAGAGCGCCTTCCATCCAACTTTGTTTAAGGGTGTTCCTTTGGCAAAATGAACTCCCTCCACGAGCGCATCGGTCTTGAGGAGTTCCAATGAGCCGCGTTGATGCGAGGGACGGATGACGGCGCAGTCATCACCGATCCCCGTCAAAACCTCCTCCGAAGGTTTTGGAAGAAGCGATCCGATGAGCTCCAGCAACTCACCCTCTGATTTTAGGGATGTCCCTCTTTTTGCCTTGTTCATTTGTCTTTATTACCTTGGCGTCAGCCAATGGCGTCTGGCCAGAGCATGAGGACGACGATCGTGGATGCATTGAAGGCGGCATGCATCGAGATCGACGCCCAGAGCGATCCAGTTCGCTCGTAAAGCAAACAAAGAATGATCGCCAGAATCCCAAGCCCGAGCAGAGAGGGGAGGTGGACATGAATTGCCGCGAAGAGGAGCGATGAGGTCAGCAGTGCCGGAATCCTCCCTCCGTAGCGTCTGATAATGCCGTAGAAATACCCCCGGAAGATCACCTCTTCCGCGACCGGGGCTAGAATCACGGCCATGAAGACAACAGCAGCCCGGTGTTTCAGATCGGGATGCTCCAGGAAGTATTTGACGATCAGTTGGGAGTCATCGGCGCTTCCGAAGATCTTTTGAACCAGTCCTTGCGCCGCAAGGATTAAGGGGTAGGTGATCAGTAACCAGAGGAGGCCTGTGCCCGCCGCCTTGGGAAGGCGAGAGGGTTCCATTCCGAACATCTCGATCGCCGACTTCCGCTGAAATCCAATCACCCCGAAGATTCCCATGATCAGTGAGATGTAAAAGACCGAGTTGGCGATGATTGCCTGCAGGGTGATTGCCTGATCGGCCCCGAAGGACTGCCAGATGACATTGATCATCCAAATCGCCAGAATGCCTCCACAGATAACATCAGGAATGCCAAAGGGCTTCGTGGTCAGCAGGGCATGGGAGGAGCTTCGGTAGGCCAGCCATCCATAGAATGCGAGGAGAAGCAGAAATCCTAGCGCAGGAAGCAGGATTCCGGGGAGAGTATTGGAGGCAGAGGGCGATGGTAGGGCCGCTCCCAGCATGGTGGCAGTCAGTGGCATCAGAATGCGTAAATGGAAGGGAGCAGGTAGAGGCGTCCGCTATCGAGTTTCATGCCAGCGGTCGGACCGACATTCAGATCGAGATGGATGTCACTCTTTTCCGAATCCTCAAAGAGTCGCAGGAAGTGGGCAAGTCCGTGTTTCTTCTCATAGCGGACAATCTCAGCCCCCGGAGCTTTCCCGAGAATCCTTGCCTTATCGTAGGCATCCTCGACATAGCCGAGTTGATCGATGAGCTTTGCGTTGTAGGCATCCCTTCCGCTTAGGACGCGCCCATCGGCGATCCCGTTGCGCAGGGTGGTCGCGTCAAGATGACGGGAAGAGGCGACGATATTCAGAAAGCGTTCATAGGTTTGCATGACCAGTCCCTGAAAATAGGTCTTCTCCTCCTCGGTCAGATCCCGTGCGCCATTCAGGGCATCCTTGAATTGGCCGCTCTTGAAGATCACCGACTGGAGGCCGATCTTTCCGAAAAGCTCCTTGTAGTTCAGCGTCGAGATGATGACGCCGATACTGCCGGTGAAGCTGGTGTCGCTGCACATGATCCAGGAGCCCGCGCAGGCAATGTAGTAGGCGGCAGAGGTGCCAATGGAGTTGATGAAAATCACGACAGGCTTCTTAGCGCTGAGCTTGCCGAGGGCATGGTGAATCGTATCTCCAGCGGTAACTTCTCCACCCGGAGAGTCGACGGAGAGAACGACGGCCTTGACCCTGGGGTCATTGGCGGCCTGCTGGAAGGCCTCCTTCAGGTCGTCGACCATATTCCCATCCACCCTGCCGTTGCGACCATAGGAAATCATTCCGTCCAACCTGATGAGTGCTATCTTGTCCGAGCTATTGATTGCGGCGACCACCGTTGTCTCGGAGAACTTCTTGACGTTGATAGCCTTGGCAGGGCCCGATCCCTTTGATCCGAGCGCGACCACCAGAATCAAAATGACAAAGAGGCAGATCCCGAGCGACACGAGCAGAAACAGGGGAAGGCATCCGGACTTTTTCATGAGGCAAGGAGAGTGGATGAAGATGATCTCGCGCTCAAGGAGGTAAACAATATCGGTGAAACGTTAAAAAGGTGAAATGTTGAAACGTTGGTTTCACGATAACATTTTAACCTCTTCAACGTTTTAACACTTTTAACCTCACCGAGCTCGCAGGGTTGTGAATAACTTGGGGACAAGCGGGAAAAACTTGTTCCGTTGCCAGACTGGTAAGAGATGCGACAACGGGTTATGAATCCCACCATGTCCAAAGCCGAACTCCGTGCCCGTCTCGATGAAATCGGGGTGCGTCCGAGCAAGATGCTCGGTCAGAATTTCCTGCTCGATACGAATCTGGCGCGCGCGATTGTTGCCGATCTGGAACCTTCACCGGGGGATCATCTAGTCGAGGTTGGTCCGGGCATGGGAGCCCTGACAGTACACATCCTCGCATCTCCCGCCCGCCGGATCACCCTGATCGAGCGTGACCATCGGCTGGCAGCTGAATTGACAGAGCGCTATGCGGCCGAGATCGCCTCGGGGCGTCTCGAGATTCGTCAGGGTGATGGGGCGAAAACGGACCTCCTCTCTCTCTTTGGTTACGGCCCTGTGAAAATGGTGGGGAATCTCCCGTACAGCGCCTCGACGGCGATCATTTCACATTTCACCGTGGCCGCTTCACCCGCATCCAGACTTGTTCTGATGGTACA
>CAIKYN010000390.1 GCA_903831635.1 uncultured Spartobacteria bacterium | reverse complement strand
GCTGTGACATGAGCCGCCCAGTGCTGAAGAAGGCAGTCTGTGAAACCTCCTGTGGATGATCCTAGGTCGAGGCAGGAGAGGCCTGTGGGATCGATTCCGAAACCCGTGAGCGCCCCCTCGAGTTTGTGTCCTCCGCGGCCCACATATCGGTCGCGACCCGTGATGAGGATCTCGCTCTCGGTACTCACTTTCGTTCCTGGTTTGTCAGCGATCTGTCCTCCCACGGTTACCTGTCCTGCCAGGATGGCACGTTGAGCTTTCTCCCTAGAATCGAAATGACCCGACTCCATCAAATGCTGGTCAAGGCGGACTCGAGTAGGAGAGGGGCTTTTCACGGTTTAGCGAAGGAAGAAGGCATCACAAGCAGTTCGCTGGGCGAACTTAGAAGGTGTTCGGGATTCAGTGCTGCAAGCGCAGCAGCAGAGTTGTACCCCCAGGTCACCGCAGCCATGCGAAGACCGCTCTCTTTGGCAGCTTCGATATCCCGTGTTTCGTCGCCGACATAAAGAATTTCAGCGGGAGCGATCCCTTCCGTCCGGATGAGCTTCTTCATCTCCCGTGCCTTACCGAAGAGCTTGGAGGAAGTTCGCACGAAATAAAAGTAGGGGAGATTATGGCGTTTCAAGAAAGCGTCCACGTTTGCCTCCGAATTGGAGGTAAGGATGCCTATTCGATGCCCTCTCCCATGCAGTGTTGCTAGAACTTCCGGCATACCCTCGATCGGATTCACTTGATCCATTCTTTGATGAAGGAGTTCTAGGCCTCTACGGGCGATCGAGGGAACCCGCCAGGTGCTGATGCCCAGATGACGGATGAATTCCTTGGTCCCCATGTCCCTGGCATTCTCAAGATGCTCTTCCGGCAGCTCCTTAAATCCAAACTCCTTGGACATGTCATTGAGGATGCCATGGGCAATCTTTCTGGTGTCGGCAATCGTGCCGTCAAAATCAAAAAGAAGCACCCTCGTAGTGGTATTTTGAACGACGCGGGGAGCATTACCCCCGAACGGCTGAGACTCTCCCTGATGAGTGGTCGGGGAGTTGGTCATCTGTCGTGGAGTAAAAAGTTAGAAGGGGGCTCTTTAGGAAATCAAGGAGGCGAGCTCCGCGGGTAGTTCCATCTCACCCTTGAATTTGTGCTCTTCGGGTTCCAGTCCGAAATGAGAGGCCACAAGCTGGCTGATGCGACTCAACTCGTCATCAGTAAGGGAAGGTGTTTCCGAAGTGGTCGCAAATTCTGCAATCTGTTCGGCGTTGTAGATATTCGGAAGCACCGAGAGGGTCCGAGGATCATTCAGCAACCATTGCATGGCGGCTTGTCCCATCGTTCGGTCAGGACGTTCCAGGAATCGGAGTTGCTCGATTTTTTTAACGCCATTGATGAGCCAGCTCTTGGGGCGGTGGTTGCGGTGATCATTCGGAGGGAAGACGGTATCGGCTGTGTATTTGCCTTCAAGCATCCCAGAGGAGTGGGGAACTCGAATCAGGAACCTGGTTGGAGCATGGGTCGCCTCAGCAACCTTGTGGAGGTCCGATCCCGGATGTTGTTCCAGAAGGTTATAGATGTGCTGCACCACATCAGGTTTGCGGCGGGCAATGGCCGCAGCTCCCTCTCCGATCCAGCCAATGGCGGGACCGAGGGCAATTCCGCCGTGACGGAACTTTCCTTCACTCCGGAGATCCTCCATGACCTCCCACAAGGCATCATCGTTTACCTGG
>CAIKYN010000389.1 GCA_903831635.1 uncultured Spartobacteria bacterium | reverse complement strand
GATCTTGAACATCTCGATCCCTTCACACTCGGCCTGATTACCAATGACGAAGTGCTGGCCATCGATCAGGACGAACTCTGCAAACCGGCGGTCTGTGTTTCCCCTGAGGGTCCACTGAAGGTCTACGTCAAGGAACTCGTTGACGGGAACAGGGCGGTTGGGCTTTTCAACACGAGCGAGACCCCTGCTCAGGTTACCCTGGACTGGAATCAGGCGGGATTTTCGGGAAAACAGATCCTGCGCGACCTTTGGCGGCAGAAAGATCTGGGAACCTTCGATCGATCCTACACTGCCGAAGTGCCGGTGCACGGTGTGATCCTCTTGAAGGTCTCACCGGAGAAAAGAGGGTGATTGCCATCACGCAACTGTTAACGCCATCACCTCTTACTCTTTTTAAAGGATGAAATTATCCACACCATGAAGATCTCCGTCCTGCTCGTCGGTCTTCTCGCCGCCTCCCTTGCATACGGCGAACCCACCTGCCCCGGTCCGAGCACCACCACCTTGGCGATGCCCTCCTCGCGACCCGTCTCCGACCCCGCACATCCACTCTCGTCGGTATCCGGAGAGACAAAGCCCCTGCGCGACGCTCGCATGGGATGGTGGCGCGATGCGAAGTTCGGGATGTTCATCCACTGGGGCGTGTTTTCGGTTCCTGCAGGGTGGTATCATGGGAAACTAGTCCCGGGATTCAGCGAATGGCTGATGCACGATGCCCGGATACCAGTCCCTGAGTACCGGCAGTATGCCAAGGAGTTCAATCCGCAGGGATTCGATGCCGTCCAATTTGTCGCCGCTGCGAAATCCGCCGGCATGAAGTACATCGTGATCACGGCCAAGCATCATGACGGCTTCGCGATGTTTGATTCCAAGGCTAGCGACTGGAACATCGTGCGGGCGACGCCATACAAAAAGGATCCCCTCAAGGCACTGGCCGAGGAGTGCCGCAAGCAGGGAATAAAACTCGGCTTCTACTATTCGCACGCGCAAGACTGGAACAATGGTGGTGCGATCGGCCTCTCCATGCCCAAGCATCCGGAGCGGGAAAAAGGACCTTGGGACAAGGCTCAGCACCGCGATATGGACGACTACATTGCCAATGTTGCCATTCCCCAAGTGAGGGAACTGCTCACGCACTATGGACCGGATACCCCGGCCATTCTGTGGTGGGACACGCCCAAGGAGATCACCAAGGCTCGGGCTGCAAAATTTAATGCCGTCGTTCAGGAAGTGCGTCCGGGACTGATTCAGAATAACCGCCTGAGCAACACCAAGGATCCTGCGGGGGAAAAGTATTTTCCCGGTGACACGGAGACTCCGGAAGGATTCATCCCACCTCAGGGATTTCCCGGACGTGATTGGGAGACCTGCATGACCTTCAATGACTCCTGGGGATACAAACGGGGTGACAATCACTGGAAATCAACCGGGACTTTGATCAGGAATCTTTGCGATATCGCGAGCAAGGGGGGTAACTATCTCCTCAATGTAGGTCCGGATGGCCAGGGGCGCATCCCCAAGGAAAGCCTCGATCGGCTTGCCGAGGTCGGAAACTGGATGAGGATCAACGGATCCGCTATCTACGGGACCGGTCCCACTCCTTTTGGACGCGAAGCAGGATCATTCAGTTGGTGGCGCAGGGATCAGAAGACCGGCAAACCTCTTTTTATTTCCGATTGGAAGTGGCGAGCCACCAAGAAACCGGGACATCTCTATCTGATCCTCTTCAAGTGGCCCGCTAATGGAAAAATCAGCGTCCCGGCCTTTGCTCACCAAATCTCGGCAGCCTCCCTGCTGGCCGATCCTTTGGTCAATCTGACCGTCATTCAAAATGACAGGGGAATCAAGGTTTCCGGACTTCCCTCAAAGGCTCCCGACCCGATCGCCTCGGTGATCGATTTGAAGTACTGACATTTCAGGTCCGGAAAATATCCTCATCGCTCACGACTTGCTTTTCCCGATTTAGAAACCATACCCCATCAACCTCCATGAAATCCCGCCAACTCCTTGCATTCCTGCTCCTAGGCTCAGGCCTCGCTACTGCCGGGACGAATGTCCCCGCCGTCACTGCGACGAACTCCGAACCTAGCGCTACCACCCCGACGGTGATGCCAACGCCCCCGCCAGCCTCCGATCCGAATCATCCCGTTTCCTCCGTCCCTGCTGAAACGAAATCCCAGCGCGATGCCCGCATGGCATGGTGGCGCAACGCCAAGTTCGGAATGTTCATCCACTGGGGTGTCTATTCCGTACCCGCGGGCTACTATAAGGGACAACCGGTGAAAGGAATCGGTGAGTGGATCATGAATAAGGGCAAGATCCCGATGACTGAGTACCAGTCTTTCGCCAAGGGGTTCACGGCAGACAAGTTTGATGCATCCCAGTTCGTGGCCACGGCCAAGAACGCTGGCATGAAATATATCGTCATCACCTCAAAGCATCATGATGGCTTCGCGATGTTCGATACCAAAGTAAACGACTGGAACATCGTCAAAGCCTCACCGTTCAAGCGTGACCCTCTCAAGGAACTTGCCGAGGAGTGTCGCAAGCAGGGCATCAAGCTTGGCTTCTATTACTCCCAAGCACAGGACTGGAACAATGGCGGCTCGGCAGCCGGGGGAAAATGGGACAAGGCGCAAGAACATAGCATGGATGACTATGTGGATAAGACTGCGATACCTCAAATCAAGGAAATCCTTACCAATTATGGTGCCGACACACCCGCTGTCGTATGGTGGGATACCCCGATCGATATGAACAACGAGCGGGCTTCCCGTATCGACGCCGTCATCCAGAAACTCCGTCCCGGTCTTATCCAGAACAACCGTCTCGGCGGTGGGACCAAGGGAGACACGGAGACACCGGAGCAGCATATCCCGCCTCAGGGCTACCCCGGACGTGATTGGGAGACGTGCATGACCCTCAACGATACCTGGGGGTTCAAGAAGGATGACCAGAACTGGAAATCGCTGGAGACCATCATCCGTAACCTCTGCGATATCGCTAGCAAAGGAGGAAACTATCTCCTCAACGTCGGACCCGATTCGCACGGTGAAATCCCTCCCGAGAGCGTGAAGCGTCTTGCAGATGTCGGTGCCTGGATGAAGGTGAATGGGGATGCTATTTACGGCACGACCGCAACACCGTTCGGTGAAGAACTCGGCAAGCCGACGGAATCCGTCGACGGATACGGCAAAAAGCGTCCCACCTCCTCGGGGAATGTCTGGCGCGCCACCCAAAAGCCCGGGCACGTTTACTTGATCATCTTTCAGTGGCCGACTGATGGAAAGTTCAGTGTTCCGGCTTTTGCCCATAAGATCACGGGAGCGAAACTGCTGGCCAATCCCGCTGTGAAACTGACGCTCTCTCAGGATGACAAGGGCGTGACGGTTTCGGGCCTTCCTGTAAAGGCTCCCGATGCCATCGCCTCGGTCATCGATCTGACCTACTAAGATGATGCGTGCGAGTGTCGCGGGATTGATCGTAGCGCTTCTTCTTGGAGTGGAAGCCGGTGGCTTTGCCGCCGATCTCTATGTTTCCACCTCGGGTTCAGACCAAGGCGACGGTTCGCGTGAGCATCCCTTTGCGACTCTGGTCCGAGCCCGTGACGCCGTCCGTGCCCTTCCCAAGAAGGAGGGAATTAACGTCTGGATCGAGGGTGGAGATTACCTCTTCGGCGAGCAACTGAAACTCACCGCCGAGGATTCCGGAATGCCGGGGCATCCGGTGATTTGGCGCGCGCTCGACGGGCAGACTCCGCGCCTGCTCGGCGGGAGGCGCCTGTCTCCCGCAGATCTTGTGCCCGTGACCGATCCGGTGACCCTTGACCGTATTCCCCAGGACCTTCGCGGCAAGATCGTGAGCCTCAATCTCGACAAACTCGGGGTGAAAAACGTGGGTCCCTTCCAGGATGTTTTTGACGATAGCGGTTTTCACAGGATCCCCGATCTCTTCCTCAACGGAATGAGACTCCCTCTCTCCCGCTATCCTAAGACCGGATACCTGCGCTTCGAGAAGGTCCTTGATAACGCAGGGGGGCCGACCGATTGGAGAAACCCCACCGCCTCGGTTAAGAAAGTAGATCCGAACGGCCCCGGAGGAACCTTTGTCTATCGCACGGAGGATGCACCCAAATTCGAGGTCTGGAAGCGTCAACTCGACCGCGGCGTCTGGCTCCGCGGATACTGGCGTGTGACCTGGGTCGTCCAGGGACAGCGCGTTGCGGCGATCGATCCGGCGGCTCGCACGGCCACCTTTGCCAAGCCAATCCCAAGCGGAATCGGCAACAAGTACACCCGTCCCGCTGGAAACGGCCGCGAGGCCTATTGGCTGACCAACCTTCTGGAGGAAGTCTCCGAACCGGGTGAGTGGTGTATCGATTTCAAGGATCGGAAGATCTACCTCTACCCTCCGACAGACACCGGAACCTCATCCATCGTGCTTGCCGACCAGTCTTCCCCGGTAATCTCGCTGGAGGGGGCTTCCGATATCGTCCTGCAAGGGCTTGTTGTCGAGTCGAACCTCGGCGACGGAATCCGGATCACCGGCGGGGAGCATAATTTGGTGGCGGGGTGCACCGTACGCCATATCGACCGCTACGCCATCGTGGTGGACGGGGGTAAGGAGCATGTTGTCCAGAGCAACGACCTGTACGATCTCGGTGAGGGAGGAGTCTGGCTCGGAGGCGGGGATGAGGCTTCCGTGCCCCGGGTGCCGGCCGGTCACCGGGTGGTGAACAACCACATCTTTGACTTTGCCAAGCTAGCACTTGTCTACACTCCCGGAGTCAATGCCGGGTTCACCGGAGGTGGAGGTGGAGGTCACCACACGGCTGTCGGAATGTACGTGGCCAACAACCTGATCCACGACACACCGCACGGGGGTATCCTCTACGGAAGCATGGACAGTGTTTTTGAGTTCAACGAGATCTTCCGCTGGTGCCTAGTCTCCAACGACCTCGGGGCCTTCTATGCCTACGACCAGAGGGTCCGACACTTCGGCAATGTCACCTTCCGTTACAATTTCATGCACGACTCCCGGATCGGCGACGGGATCTACTTCGATTTCGATCACCCCGACATGAAACTCATCGGCAACATCGTCGACCTTCACAGTGACGGAAAGAGGGGGACGGGCTACCTGTTTAAGGGTGGCAATATGGGCAAGGATGGCGTCACTCAACCGTATGACTGCAGCAACAACGTGGCCATGGACTGCAAGACCGGGTTCGAATTCGTGACTCTGCTTCCGCACCAGGGAGTGATTGCCGATAATGTCGCGGTGAACTGCCCAAGGCCTTTTGTGTGGCAAAATGTCGTCCAGGGAAAACAAGCCGCCTGTCCCTCGTTTGCCACGGGCACGAATCTTGCCGTCGCTTCCAACCCCGGTTTCTCGGATCCTGCGGCACTTGATTTCAGGATCAAACGCGACAGCCAACTCACAAAGGAACTTCCCGGATTCCAGTCGATCCCGGTCAGTAAGATCGGCCTCTACGTCGATGAGTACCGCAGGGTGCTCCCGAGTGAAGAGGAGCTCGACCGCGCCGGCAAGCATCACCCCCAGGATGGCGGTCTCGGTTACGACATCCTTGATCGTCCCCAGCACTGATTTTTTCCCAACACATTTTCCATGAAATACACCAATCCCATTATTCCCGGTTTCCATCCCGATCCGAGCATCTGCCGAGTCGGCGAGGACTACTACCTCGTCAACAGCAGCTTCGAGTACTTTCCAGGAGTTCCTATTTATCACAGTCGGGATCTCATGAACTGGAGGCAGATCGGTCACTGTCTGACTCGCGAGAGCCAGCTGCCTCT
>CAIKYN010000388.1 GCA_903831635.1 uncultured Spartobacteria bacterium | reverse complement strand
TCGCTGGCTGCGGCCTATCCCTCCTCGGGAGTTTCTTTTGACCCTGCTTGGGTAAGCGGCGTGGCTGATGACCTGATCTCAGCCAAGGGCAAGGGAGTAGTCATTGCGGGAGCAGGACAATCTGCCGCAGTTCAGGCTCTGACCCTTGCCATTAACAACACGCTCGGCAACCTAGGATCAACCATCAATGCGGTCCAGACCACGGCCAAGCCTACGGCCACATTGGTCGACCTCTCCAAGGCCATGGGCGCTGGTTCGGTCAAGACTCTCTTAATCCTTGAGGGCAATCCGGTTCTCACGGCTCCCGCAGAGCTTAATTTCGCGAACCTCCTGGCCGGAGTTCCTGAGACGCTTCATCTTTCGCAGTTCGCCGATGAGACCAGCAAGGTGACCCACTGGCAGGTACCTGCCGCTCATTATCTGGAGCGCTGGGGTGATGCCCGCTCGATTGACGGAACGGTCTCTCCTGTCCAACCGATGATCCTCCCACTCTGGAGTGGAGTTTCTTCGCTTGAGATCCTTGCCGCCCTTGCGGGTGAAAAAGTCGACGGCCCTTCCGTGGTTCGCGCCACCTTCACGGTGGTAGGTAAAGATTCTACCGATGCCGCTTGGAATGAGTTTCTCCGAAACGGATTTGCGGACGGAACGGCGTGGCCCATCATCAAGCCTTCGCTCAACGCATCAGCCGCTGCCGCAGCAATTCAGTCTGCGTCGAAGGCGGACCCCAAAGATTTCGAAATCGTCTTCCTTCGCAGCTCCAGCGTCGATGATGGCCGCTATGCTAACAACTCCTGGCTTCAGGAGACTCCTGACTATGTAACCAAGCTGGTCTGGGATAATGCTGCGCTGGTCAGTCCCGCCGACGCTCGCATGCTTGGCATCAAGGATGGTGATTGGCTGAAGATCACCGCCGGTGACCGCTCGATCGAGGCCGCTGCGATCGTGGCACCCGGTCATGTCGACAAGTCAGTCAGTATTGCGCTGGGTTACGGCCGCAAGGGTGTTTCCCATGTAATGGATAAGGTAGGGTTTGACGCCTATCCGCTCCGAGACGCCTCAAATCTTTGCTTCCGCTCGGGTGTCAAGGTGCAGTCACTTCCCAAGGAGTCCTATGTCTTTGCCCGGACTCAGGAGCATCAAAACATGGAGGGTCGCAACATTGCCCGTGAGGGAACGCTTGCTACCTTCCAGAAGCAGCCTGAATTCGCCTCGGAAATGGATGGCGAACTGCCGAAGCCGATCTCCATCTACCCGAATCCTCCTCTCACTTCCGATCTTCAGTGGGGGCTCTCGATTGACCTTAACTCCTGCATCGGTTGCAATGCCTGCATTGTTGCCTGCCAAGCTGAGAACAATATCCCGGTCGTCGGCAAGGATCAGGTCCGCCGCGGTCGTGACATGGCTTGGATCCGCATTGATCGCTGGTTCGCTAGTGCGGATCATAAGGAGGAGAGCCTCGAAATGATCCCGATGGCGGTCATGTGCCAGCAGTGTGAGAGCGCTCCCTGTGAGGCCGTCTGCCCCGCGAACGCCACCGTCCATAGTGAGGAGGGGC
>CAIKYN010000387.1 GCA_903831635.1 uncultured Spartobacteria bacterium | reverse complement strand
GGACCACCCATCACGGCATTCGGAACGGCCTTCCTGACACCACGGCTGACTTGGGCATAGAGTGCCCCGAAGTCCTTGGGATCGACGCGCTGGCCGTCGGGCTCCTCGCCCAGTTCGTAACGACTGACCGGAATACCCGAGCTCTGGAGATAGGCAGACAATAGCGTCGCATTCTCCGGAGTATCATAGAGTACCGGGAGCGCCAGCATCAGGGGAAGCCCCCGGGTGATGCCGCATCGGGCAAGAAGATCGATCCCAGGTTGTTCGGTCTTCGGATCGCGGTCGCAGGCTCGATGCCACGGATCGGTCGAGGAGACGTAGCAGAGAGTCTGGGTCTTGTTGGCACGGTGGACGATATGGTCATCGAAATCAAACTTACCTGCCTCCCCCGCCCTGATCTCCCGAATCGCATAACCCATCGCATCGCGGGGGTCGGTTGCTCCGGGTAACGAAGTCCCAGAACTCTCAGTCATCCAGATCCGAAGATAACGAACGCGAACCGTTCGGCCGAATTTCAGGAACTGATCCCCTCCCCTTCCCCTACTAACCGACCCTCCGGAAAATCGATGCCAAACACTGGAAAAACGATTCCACGGATGACCGCCGTAATAGGTTCGCCCCTTGGTTGCGTACTCGACTAGGAACCGCTTTGCATATGGCTCCCCCCAGAGGATATCGACCGCATTGATGAGGACAGGCTTCCCAAAATCGAGCACCACCCATTGGGGATGTCTCGCATCAGGAACACCCGTGTATGGCTTGCAGAGGTAGGGATTACTCTTCCAGAAGGTCTTCGGATTGCCATCGTCTAGTCGCGAATAACCGTCATCATTCGCCTCATCCAGTGTATCGCCACGCCGTGGTAGTTTGTAGCCGTAGGAAACTTCGATCGGTCGTGATGGATTGGGCTTGGCAACGGAAGTCCAGTAACCCTGCTGATGATTCGAATCGCTCCAACTCCCCTTGGGATTCCAATGCCACGCCTCGACTCCCAACTCAGTTCGTAGCCGGTAAGAAACCGGCCCCAATCCGGCACCCAGCATCTGCTTCACATTCTTCGGCGAAAGCATCCTCGGGCAATCCCCCTGCTCATGCCCATCAATTCCCGCACCGAAGGCATGACGCGGATCAAAGCTCCCAGTCGGGTGGTTGGTGTCGATCGAAATGGTTATTCCCTTAGGCTCTTGGGCGATACAAAGCACCCCGCCAAAGAAGAGAAAAAGTGGGATCAATTTCACAGGAATAAAGAGAGTAAAAGGGAGGAAAGGGACCAGCTGATCCCTAGTTTGAATAGGTGGCCTAAAGCTCCTCCAGCATTCCCTGATCAATAAGTTCTCTCAGCAGAAGCTCCACGCTCACCACCATAACACCACTCACGCTCTTTCCAAAAAGATGGCCGAAATCCTTTTTGTCTCCTGTCAGAAGATAATCTGCCTCACCCGCAATGGATCCGCAGAGAATAGGCTGATCCTTCCCCGCCAGCCTCACCCCAGGATCGAAGATTCCCATGGGAACGAGTTCAATCAATCCGCAAAGTTTATGAAAATTAGGAAGGCTTTTCGGAAACTTGGCTGTGAGATTTCTTTCGGCCTCCTCACACGCATAGAAATTGCTCAACAGGTCAGCCTGCTCCGCCAATCCTTCCAAAAAATATGAGAGATGGCTTTTGGGAAGAGATGCTGAAAAAAGGATGTTTGCGTCGAGAAAGACTCTCATCGCTTCTTGGGCATCCCCTTGGTCCATCGAAGCTTCCCGGCGGCAAGCGGCACCTCATTCATCTTTTGGAACTCGGCAAGCCTAGCAGTGGAATAGATTTCCAAAGGCATGACCGCACCAGCTCGAAGAGTGACGGCCCCCTCTTCATCCATCTGGATGATTAATTGCCCCCCTTGGGAGATTCCCAGACTTTTTCTGGCTTCTTTTGGTAGGGTTAGAGTACCCCGTTCACTTACTGAAATGGTCTTTGTCATATTTTCAGTATTACTGAATGTCAGTATTTCCGCAAGTTCAGCTCTAAGTGAGCTTTTTTTCAGAATCCTCGGGTCATTAATCCCTACAAAAAAACAGCCCGTCACTTTTCCGTAACGGGCTGCATGTGGAGTAGTTGACCTAACAGTCTAAAAGCCTTCAGCCTAACAGCCTTCCCCGTTAGAACTTCATACCTGCTGAGAGGAAGATATTCTGGCTCTCGAGGTTCTTGTTTCCTGCCGAGGCATTGTAGAAGAGCGAGGTGTTCCAGCGGTCGGCGAAGTCCACCGTGAAGCCGACACCCGTGTAGAGAGTGTCCCGGAGAGGAGCCGCGCTCCAGTTGCTGAAGGTCGGCGTCGTTCCACCCAGGTTGCCATTGATGGCATACGGATTCTGCATGAACTCATGCTGCCAGTTCAGGTTGATCTGCGGAACCACGGTGATCTCATGTCCCTTCAGCTTCCTGGCGTACCATGTGTACGCCGCATGGGCGCCGACGCTCGAGAGGAGGCTTGAGCTGTTCCAGCCAGCCGAGTTGAAGTCGAGGCTCTGCGCTCCGGTTTCATTAACTCCGTTGGCTCCGAGGTAAGTGTACTGGAGTGAGGCTGTCGGTCCGAAGGTGAAGTTCCCCTTCTTCACGTCGTAGCCACCTCCCAGCATGCTGTCGAGTTCCCCTGCGCCCGGAGAACTGTTCGCCGTGCGGTTCATGCCGGAGTACTGGATGATACGGGCCGCCTGGTAGTTGTTGTAGGCTCCTCCGGCGAGGGCGTTGGCGTAGAAGCCGATCGGTAATCCGTTGGCATCGGTCTGTCCATACGTTCCGAAGAGTCCGAAGCGCACCGCGTTGTCGATGAGGGTGCTCCCCACGCCGAGGCCGGAACCATTAGCTCCGCTCTTGTTATAGGTGCCCTGGTATCCGGCATAGAGACCGGTGGCGACGTTCTTGTTCCACTTGTAGGTGAGTCCCGTGGTGACGCCTCCGCTCTCGGACTGGTAGCCCGGAAGCATGTTGGCACTGTTGGCATTGGCGAAGATACCATTGGCATCCAGGAACATGCCCCAGCGGTTGTCGAGTCCTGGGCGCAGGATGTCCTTCTTGGCATCAAGGACGCTCTTGTTGCCGTCTCCCTGGCCCTCCTGGAGCATGGCGTAGTTGTCTCCGAGTCCGTTCATGCTGAAGCCTCCACCCTCGGCGATGCGGACTCCCCAGAGGCGTTGGGAGAGTTCCATGTTCTGGGCGTTGGCTCCGTTGAAGGCGATGGTGGCCATCTGCTGGTAGAAGTTGGGCATGATGGCGTTGAAGGCTTGGGCGTATTGGCCTGCGGTGAGGCTGTCCAAGGAGGTGGAGATTGCCAGGCGGTCGCCGCTTGTGGCGTTGATGAAGCTGTTGAGGGCTCTTGCCACGTTCAACTGGTTCTGGCTTCCGGCCATCTGGGTGTAGCTCTGCGGGGCGATGAGGAGGCTTCCCACGGTGTTGTTGCTGCTGAGCAGGAAGCGGCCACGGTAACCGGTGGGCATGTCGATGCTTGCAAAGGTTCCGCTGATGCCTCCCGCGGCGCTCAGGAAGTTGTAGCTGTTACCAAACTGGAGGATGTAGCCGTTGGCCGGGCTGACCTGGAGGGTGCCGTTGAGGGTGATGCCACCGCTCGCATTGAGGTTGTTGGAGGTGGTGGAGCCGTTCGGGGTGAGGATGAAGGTGCCGGAGGAGGTTTGGCTGAAGTTGCCATTGACGCTCAATGTTCCGGTGGTGCCGTTGCCCGGCATGAGGGTGCCTCCGTTGGTGAGGTTGCCGTTCACCGTGCCGGTTCCGCTCATGAACCCGCTGTTGTTGACCCCGCCGTTGATGGTCATGCCGCTCATGGTGACAGTGCCGTTGTTGGTCAGGTTGGCGTTCAAGGTGCCTCCTCCGTTGAGGGTGCTGCCTTCGTCAATGGTCAGGGTGTTACTGACGGTCATCACTCCGCTCAGGTTGACGGTGCTGTTGTTGCTGACCTCGACGTTGGTCGTGAGGGTGAGGTTGCCGCTCGAGGTGACATCCAGGATGCCGTTACTCAGGAAGGTGGCCGAGGAGTAGGTCGCCGTGTTGCTGATCGTCGTTGTGGTCGGGTAGACGATGAGTCCACTGTTGGTGAGCAGGTTGATCCAGAGGGAGTTGGTGTTCTCGATGAGGAGGCTGTAAGGAACGTTCAATCCAACAACACTGAACTGGTTGGTGGTGAGGCCGTTGGTTCCGAAGTAGAGGAGTTCCGCTGTGGATCCCACACTCAGATTGGCTCCAGTGAGGTCGAAGTAGCTGATCGCAGATCCCAGGGTGATGGCGTTGGTGACGGTCAGGAAGTCGTTGGTGCCATTGGCACCACCAGCATTGGGGAGGGCGATCTGGGAGCTGCTGGCCGTGCTGTTGGTCCAGGTGAGGGTGCTGATCGTCAGCGGGCTGTTCAACTGGAGGGTGCCTCCGCTCAGGGTGACGGCTCCACTTCCAAGGGCATTGCTGTTGGCGGTGATGAGTCGACCACTGGTGATGGCCGTTCCTCCCGTGTAGCTGTTGCTCGCGGTGAGGAGGGTGCTGCCCGTTCCGGCGCGGATCAGCGCCACGGCGCTCTGGATAAGGCCGCTATAGGTCGTCGACTGGGCTCCATTGATGGTGAGTGTTGCAGACCCGCCACTGTTGGTCACAGCATTGAACGAGGTCACGGTGACAGAGCTCAGACCAGCCATCGT
>CAIKYN010000386.1 GCA_903831635.1 uncultured Spartobacteria bacterium | reverse complement strand
GGAGGATGAAAGGCTGCTTAAGATCATTATGGAATATCAGCCCTCGCATATCTTTCTCTGCACTGGGAGCGGGTCGCAGGAAAAACTTGGATACTGGCTAAAAATGAAGCTGCCCTATCGTCCCATGATTTGTTGCATCGGCGCGGCTATCGGCTTTTTAAGCGGAGACCAGGTCAGGATTCCTCCCTGGGCGGATCGGCTCTTTTTGGGATGGTTGATTCGATGCCTAAGTAACCCCCGGCGATTCATCCCTCGTTATTTAAAGGCAACCAAGCTGATCTGGCTGGTGATAAAATACCGGCATTCCAGCCCCGCAATTTTCGAGGTATGATTTCGGAACGTCAGACAGGATTGATTGCCATCCATACGGCGATTCAAGGGGTAGTCCTAATCGCGACATACCTTTTATGGATTGTCTTATGGGAGGGTATTGTCCGATTCCGTCTGGCTGGGGATCAACTTGATTATTCGGTTTATGCCGTTGCCATCATTCTCGCATTGATCTTGGTGACGGTGATTTCGAAAAATTTCGAAAAAGACATTGTTCGTGGTGGCTGGGAAAGGCGCATTAGGCACAGCTTCCGTCAGGCGATCTCCATGGTTGCATGTTTCGTTTTCTTCCTTGTTGCAACAAAAGATGTGACCATTTCGCGAGCGTTCCTATTTTCGTTTATTCCTGTCCTCTTTCTGGTCCTTGCAACGACCAATCTTTTGGTGCCCGAATGGCTAATGAAAAGGGTCTTCAGGGGGCAGGCTGCCGAGCCGTGCCTACTTCTCTCATGGCCTGAAGATGAGTCCGAAGGGTTGTCCTCCCATCACCCCGACCTGTTTCAAAAAAAGACATTTCAGGAGTGGCTTGCCGATCAAACGCGCTTTGGAGTTCATTTCGTGGGAATGCTGGGCAAAGATGAGCGTCTCCAAGGATATCCTCATATTAAAGAGTTGGGGGAAATCGGTGATCTTACAGCAGTTCTTCATTCGAGTGGTGCCCGGTCACTCCTCATGCTCAATTTTCCCTCCCGAAGCACGCAACTCAACCGCATCATTGAAATTTGCGAAACGAAAGGAGTCCATCTGAGCATCCTTCATGACCTTCAGGTTCATTTTGGCCGCCCGGTTATTTTCCGTGAGACCAACGGAATGCACTTGCTTCAATTCCGGAGGGAACCGTTGCAAAACCCCCTTTTCCGGATCATCAAGCGTCTCTTCGATCTCGTGGTAACGATGCTGGTGATTGTTCTGATCTTACCTCCCGTGGCACTGAGTGTCTGGCTGATGCAGCAGATCCAAGCACCTGGGCCTCTTTTTTACAGACAGGAGAGAAGTGGGCGAGGAAACAAGCCCTTTATGATTTGGAAATTCCGTTCGATGTATTGCCATGACGGTGACGAGAAGAAGCCGGCAACGCGCGGAGATAAGAGAATTTTTCCATTTGGCAGATTTATTCGGCACACATCCCTGGATGAATTACCTCAGTTTCTGAATGTCTTAAGTGGAGAGATGAGCATTGTTGGGCCTCGTCCCCATCTTGCTGCCCACAACGAACTCTGGGAGCAATTGCTCAGGCCATACCAACTCCGATCCCGAGTGAAACCAGGCATCACGGGTCTTGCCCAGATCCGAGGTTTGCGCGGCGAGGTAAATCAGGAAATCGATATCCGACGTCGTATTGAATGTGATCTGGAGTATATCGAGAAATGGTCTTTTCTTCTCGATTTATCCCTAGTTGTGGCAACAGCATTTCAGGTGATCTTCCCCAAGAAATCTGCCTTCTAATACGGCATTGGCAGCGGAGAGGCATCCGCTAGACACCGCCAATCTTTTATCTCCCGATTGATGGGGATGATTCATATCTTTTTCTTTTACGGGTTTGCTCCTGAAGGGAGCATCCCCAAATCATACCGCAGAGAAGTGCGACACCAAGTTGGATGCTCGTGATCTGAAGGGGGAAATCGAAACCGGCATGGAGCATAACCCCTGTCAGGGCGATGCAGACTCCAAAGCCCAAGGACCGGTTTTCCATGGGTAAATTCACATTCCATACCATCCGGAAAGCTCGAAGCAATGTCCCTCCGAGAATGATTCCCCACCAGGCCGTTCCCAGCCATCCCCACTC
>CAIKYN010000385.1 GCA_903831635.1 uncultured Spartobacteria bacterium | reverse complement strand
CTACGAGAAAATCTCCCGCCGTTTCCTCGAGAATCCGGAGGAGTTTGCGGATGCCTTTGCCCGCGCCTGGTTCAAGCTGACTCATCGAGACATGGGGCCGCGTGCCCGTTACCTCGGAGCGGATGTCCCCGCCGAGGTGCTCATCTGGCAGGATCCGATTCCGGCCGTTGATCATCCGCTTATCGGTGAGGCCGAGATCGCTGATCTTAAGAGCCGTATCCTCAACTCTGGACTTAAGGTCTCGGAACTGGTTACGACCGCCTGGGCTTCAGCCGCTACCTTCCGTGGTAGTGACAAGCGTGGTGGTGCCAACGGTGCGCGTATACGACTTGCTCCCCAGAAGGATTGGGCCGTCAACCAGCCTGCTCAACTCGCCAAGGTCCTCAAGGCGCTGGAAACTGTTCAGGCCGAGTTCAACGCGGCTCAGACTGGCGGCAAGAAGGTTTCGCTCGCCGATTTGATCGTCCTCGCAGGGGGTGCGGCCATCGAAAAGGCTGCCAAGAATGCAGGCCAAGAGGTGAAGGTTCCCTTCACTCCGGGCCGTATGGATGCCTCCCAGGAGCTGACCGATGTCGCCTCCTTCGCCGTCCTGGAGCCTGCCGCTGATGGATTCCGAAACTATGTCAGGAAGGGCGCCGAGAGCTTCACCGCGGATCTCTTGATCGACCGGGCCAACCTCCTCACACTCACCGCTCCCGAAATGACGGTTCTCATCGGTGGCCTGCGCGCCCTGAATGCAAACTACGATCACTCCGAGCATGGTGTCTTCACCAAGCGACCCGAGTTTCTGACCAACGACTTCTTCGTCAATCTCCTCGATATGGGAACGAAGTGGACCAAGTCGGCGGCCATGCCATCCGTCCTGGAGGGTCGTGATCGGAAGACCGGCGAGCTCAAGTGGACCGGAACCATTGCCGATATGGTCTTTGGTTCGAACTCCCAACTCCGGGCTCTTGCCGAGGTCTATGCCTGCTCCGATTCGCAGGAACTCTTTGTGAAGGAGTTTGTGGCGGCTTGGACGAAGGTGATGGAGCTCGACCGTTTTGACCTCAAATAATTGAGGCGGCCGGGATTTTTGCGCCGCACGGTGTTCCTGTTCGCTTGCTGTAGTTCACTACAGCGGCGCTCACGCGCCTAGCGCGGCATCAAAACTTCCGTCTCCTCGAAAAGCTGCAAGCATTCAACACCTCTGCGTCTTTGCGTCTTTGCGTCTTTGTGGGAGATCTAAACCGCTGCGGTATTAGTGATGATGGCCGCCGGGGCCATGAACGTGGCCGTGTTCGATTTCCTCGGCAGTTGCCTCACGGACCTCGCGGATGGTGATGTCGAAGTGGAGGTTCATGCCGGCTAGCGGATGGTTCCCATCCAAGGTCACTTTCTTCCCTTCGATCTTGGAAACAACGACGATCTGCTCGCCCTCATCATGGGAGGCTTCCAGCTGCATTCCCTCCTCAAGTTCATCTCCCCCCTCGATCTGATCGGCATCAACCACGGCGATCTTCTCAGGATCGATCATGCCGTAGCCTTCATCGGGAACGACACTGATCTTAAACGAATCCCCCGCCTTTTTCCCCTCCATGGCCTTTTCGAGGCCACGCACAATCTGGCCTTCGCCCTGCAGGTAAGCAAGAGGGCCCCCATCTTTTGAGGAGTCGATGATCTCCTTTTCATCGTCGGTGAGGGTGTAGTCGAAGAGAACAACGGAGCCTTTGGTGATGGTCATGGGAATAAAAACTGGAGGTTTGATGGTGGAAGAGAGACTGCGACGGCACACTAGGTGGCCCAATGGCAAAGGCCAGCGAAAAGGGTGATCGGCGATTCCTTATTCCCTAAGGTGCGCCGTAGCGCTCGACGACACGGCGAATCGCCTTGGCCTTTCCGGTTTCAGGATCGACCTCAACGAGTACTCCGCAGGCCATGATGGGACCGCGAGCAACAGGGAACTTGGCTGGCATGGAGGTGAGGAACTGCCCCACCACGGCGTCACAATCGCGCCCCAGAATCGAGTTCTCCGGCCCGCACATCCCTGCATCACAAAGGAATCCGGTGCCGCCGGGGAAGATCCGCTCATCGGCAGTCTGCACATGGGTGTGGGTTCCGACGACCAGCGAGACTTTACCATCCAGGTGACGGCCCATGGCAATTTTCTCGCTGGTTGTCTCACCATGGACATCGACGACGATCACCTGTGTCTCTTGGCGCAGACGCTCGATTTCGGCTGAGGCGGCGAGAAAGGGATTCTCCAGAGGATTCTTCATGAAGGTCCGGCACTGCACATTCATGACGGCGATCGGCCCATGGGCCGTGTCGAGAACGATGCTTCCTCCACCGGGCGTGCCTGCGGGATAATTGATCGGTCGGAGCAGCCGGGGTTCGGTGGTCAGGAAGGAGTAGATCTCTTTCTGGTCCCAGATGTGATCTCCGGTGGTGATGACGGCGACACCGCTTCTCATGAGATCGATTGCCAGCTTCGGAGTGATACCGCGACCAGCCGCCGCATTCTCGCCATTGACCACGATGAAGTCGGCGTCACCGCGTTCCAAATAGAGCTCGGCGGTCCGACAGGCGGCCACGCGACCCGGTTCTCCGACCACATCGCCTAGAAAGAGGATTTTAATCACACAGCGGTTTTTATCGAAACAAGCACCCGGGACGATGTAAAAATGCATCTGCGTGAAGAAACTGTCCCTTCAAGTATGTCTGCTTCGCCTCTTGGTGCTCCCGCTTCTG
>CAIKYN010000384.1 GCA_903831635.1 uncultured Spartobacteria bacterium | reverse complement strand
TTGGTCAATAAGGAAGCTCAGGTTGGTGAAGCGGTTGAGATCGAGGTGACTCCCCGCGACTTCGGACGCATTGCAGCTCAGACTGCCCGTCAGGCGATTGCTCAGCGTATCCGCCAGATTGAGAAAGAGATGATCTACGAGGAGTTCAAGGACAGGGCTGGAGAGATCGTTAGTGGCACGGTACGCCGCTTCGACCGCAGCGATGTTGTCATGGATCTCGGCAAATTCGAGGGGATCATGCCCTCGCGCGAGCGAGTGAGCACTGAGGAGTACAATATCGGAGATCGCATCCGTGCCTACGTCGTCGCTGTTGAGAATGGCGTCCGTGGTCCTGAGATCATCCTCTCCCGTAGTCATCCGAATTTCATCCGCCGCCTCTTTGAGATCGAGGTCAGCGAGATCGCAGATCACACGGTCGAACTCCGCGCCATTGCACGTGAAGCCGGCTTCCGCACGAAGATTGCGGTGCATAGCTCCAATGACAAGGTCGACCCGGTCGGTGCCTGTGTGGGCATGCGTGGTGCACGAGTGAAGAATATCGTCCGCGAGCTCAACAATGAGAAGGTTGACATCATCCGTTGGTACGAGGATCCGAAGGAGTTTGCCCGTGAGGCGCTCAAACCGGCTCGCATCCGGAGCATCGAGGTGGATGAAGCAGCCCACACCCTGCGTATCGCTGTCGAGAAGGAAGATCTTGCCCTTGCCATTGGCAAGCGCGGTCAGAATGCCCGTCTCACCTCCCGACTGACAGGCTGGGAAATCGATATTCAAGAGGATCGCTCTGCCGCAGAGGCCTTCGAGCAGCAGATGGGCGGAGCTGCTCACCAACTCGCAGCCATGCTCGGGATCACCGAGGATGAAGCCAAGGCTCTCGCAGCCGGCGGCATGAATTCCGTTGATGTGGTCGTAACTGCAGAGGCTTCCGATATCGACGGAATCCTAGGTTGCGGCATTGAGAAGGCGGAAGCCATCCTGTCGGCCGCCAAGAATCAAGATCCAGCGAAAGGGCAGGCGGCGGCCTAACTGCTGCAATCACGGCTAAATCCCTCGATACCTTCGAGGGAGCCGTTGTCAGAAATTTTATAATGGTCTCCAAAGTCAACAATTCCAAATCCACTGCTTCCAAGGGAGCTCCATCGAAAACCTCCAAGTCCTCAGGCTCGAAGGCACCATCCCGCGCATCCAGGGCAGGCACGGTCTCTGGTGCACGTGGGGCCTCTTCATCTTCACGAGGCAAAACGCCTTCTCAAGTACCCGCTGCCGTACCCAGCGAGCCGAAGAAGGTCGTTATCAAGACGGCGGATCTCCCAACGCTTTCGCTGATTGATGGTCCGGCTCCCAAGAAAAGGGTAACTACCACTGGAAAAGCCCTTCCCCGTATCGGTGAGGAGGAGCATGCTGCCTCGACTCCTGCCCCGCTTCCCGTGAGCGATATTCCCTCCGAGGAGGAGGTTGCCGGTGAAGTCATCGCGAGCGAGGATGACAATCGCCGGGTGATTCACATCAAGCCTCCGATCCTGATCAAGGAACTGGCTGCTCAGATGGAGGTGCCCGCCTTCAAGATCATCAAGGATTTGATGGGCATGCAGATTTTTGCTAATATCAACCAGTCGGTTGAGCCAGAGATCGCCTCAAAGCTTTGTGATATGTACGGACTGCTCTTCGAGCGCGAAAAGCGTGTCTCCGGAGCGGGCGTCCACAAAGAGGAGAAGGTTG
>CAIKYN010000383.1 GCA_903831635.1 uncultured Spartobacteria bacterium | reverse complement strand
TCATCCAGTAGATCGAGGATGAGCCTTGATGCTGCTGCCGGATCACCGGGCTGTTTTCCCTCAACCTTGGCGAGGTACGCCCCGAATTTACCAACGGTCGCTTCGTACTCGGGTAGACGCGGTGCATGGTCGAGCGAGCGGCCGATGAAGTCCGTGCGATAGGGGCCAGGAATGACTTGGGTGAACTTGATGCCAAAGGCTGCGGTTTCCTGAGCGGCGGCGTCGCAGGCGGCATCGAGGGCCGCCTTGGCGCCGGCATAAACAGCAAATCCGGGGTGATTCGCGTAGGCGGCAATGGCGGAGAGGCTGATCACACGACCATGCTTTTGGGCGCGCATCACATGAAGCACCGCCCGGATAAGACGAAACGGTCCGGTGAAATTTGTTTCAAGATTGCGGGTGAGCTGCTCGTCGGTTGATTCCTCAAGCGCGGCCAGCAGCCCGTAGCCTGCATTGTTGATCAGGACATCGAGCTGTCCAAACTGTTGCAAGGTTTCTTTCACGGCCCTCTCTGCATCGTCGGCCTTGGTCAGATCGAATCGGATCGCAACAGCTTTGCCGGGATATTGGGCAGTGAACTCTGCTACGCTCTCGGGATTGCGGACGGCCAAGGCGACCTGATGGCCACGGTTGAGGGCTTCCGTGGCCAGGGCGCGGCCAAATCCTGTCGAGGCACCAGTGATGAGAAGGGTCTTCATTGCTGAAAAGATTGGCCCTGACTCCAAACAAGTTCCAGATCAAAGGGCATTTTGATTCGCCTCACCTTCCCGCTTTCCTCGTGCCCGCAACCCTCTTAAACTCGTTGGCCTATGTGGAAGACCGCGCATGAGCATATCCTGAAACTGACCGTCTACGAACCAGGCAAGCCCGTGGAGGAGCTGGCACGTGACTTGGGACTCCGGGAGGAAGAGATCATCAAACTCGCTTCCAATGAGAATCCTCTTGGCCCCTCCAAGAGGGCGCTGGAGGCGATGCGCCAGACGCTGGAACGTTCCCACTTCTATCCGGATGGCGGCGGGTACGAACTGCGCGGCGCAATTGCGGAGCGCCTCGGCGTCTCCCGGGAGAATGTCGTGCTCGGCAATGGATCCAACGAGATCATCGAATTCATCGGCCATGCTTTCCTGCGACCCGGCGACGAGGTGGTGGTGGCCCGTCATTCCTTCGCCGTTTACAAGCTGATGGCTCAACTCTTTGGCGCAGACACGCTCGAAGTACCCGATCCCGGCTACACGGCCGATCTCGACGCCATGCTTGCGGCGATCACTCCGAAGACACGTGCCGTCTTCATTGCTAATCCTAACAACCCCACCGGCACGATGGTCGGACAGGAGTCAATCGACCGCTTCATGGCCCGGGTCCCGGATCATGTGCTGGTGGTCTTTGACGAGGCCTACCATGAATTCCTAGACGCAGCCCCCGATGTCCTGCCTTATGTCCGCGCGGGTCGAAATGTCGTTGTGATGAGGACCTTCTCCAAGATCATGGGCCTTGCGAATCTCCGCATCGGGTACGGCATCACCACGCCCGAGCTGGCCGCCGTGCTTCAGCGGACCCGTCAGCCGTTCAATGCCAATGGCATCGCCCAAGCCGGCGCCCTTGCCGGCCTCCTCGACGAGAAGCACATGCGCAACACCCGCGAACTGACTCACGAGGGTCGTGCTTATCTGGAAGAGGAGTTCGCCGCAATGGGGCTGGAGTATGTGCCGAGCGTCGCCAACTTCGTGCTCGTGAATGTCGGAGATGGCAATGCAATCTTCCAAGCCCTCCTCCGCAAAGGGATCATCCTGCGTGCCATGGCCAGCTACGGCATGCCGGAATGGATTCGCATTTCCGTCGGGACCATGGAGCAGAACCGCCGCTGCATCGCGGAGTTAAGACAGGCGCTCAATAAGTAGCCGTGCAAGAAACGATCGCCGCGCTGGCCACGCCCCCCGGCGAAGGAGCACTAGCTGTGATCCGCATCAGCGGACCGCAGGCTTTATCGATTGCTGACATCCTCTTCCGCGGATCGAAGAGTCCTTCTGCCCTGGGCGAAAGAGCAGTCGCTTTTGGCAGGATCATTGATGCAGAGGGTGAAGTCATCGACGAGGTGCTGCTCACCGTGTTCCGAAATCCGCGCAGCTACACAGGCGAAGACCTGGTAGAGATCAGCGGCCACGGCGGATCGCTAGTCTCCTCGCGAGTCTTGGCACGGTCGCTTGAAGCAGGTGCTCGAATGGCTCGACCAGGGGAGTTCACAGAACGTGCCTTTCTTAACGGCAAGCTCGACCTGACGCAGGCCGAGGCGGTGATGGATCTTATCAGTGCCGGAACGCCGAGGGCGGCCCGCGCGGCGGCCGCACAACTGGAGGGTCGCATCGGTCAGGAGATCCATGCACTGCGAGGGGAATTGCTGGAATGCGTGGCCCATCTTGAGGCCTTCATCGACTTTCCCGAGGAGGGAATCGATCCCGAGAGTGGCGCGGCATTGCGTCACCGGATGGAAGGGATAG
>CAIKYN010000382.1 GCA_903831635.1 uncultured Spartobacteria bacterium | reverse complement strand
ATGACTGATAAACAACCTAGGAGCGGAAAACAAGGTCAACCCGAGGAATGATCCCTCTATTTCCCTCCGGGATAGTTCCAAAAAGCTTTGAGTTCCTTCCAGCAGGTCGAGCCGATCCGCGCTGGCAACGGCCGAGAATCAACAGGCGCAGGGGTAGGATCTGGCTTCGGTTCCTTCTGGGGAGCATTCTTCAAGACCTCCTCGCTTAGTGAAGGAGGGAGATTGACCATACGCGAAAGCTCAGGAGAGGTGAGCTTCTGAGGTTCACCCTTGATGGAAACACGGAGTGTTAGGGGCATGGTCTGAACCTGTGTCAGCCCTTGTGTCGAGCTATCCGTCACCGTGATTGCGGGGATCTCAAAGTCTCCGGTTTCCCTCGGAACGATCTGATAGCGGAAAAGCCAGACATCCCCTTCCTCAGTCTTGAGCAATCGGGGCGTCCGGAGTGTCTTCATGCGGAATGAAGGGGGCCTCTCCACCGAAGCGATCACGGGATGAAGAGCATTACGGACAGTCACCACCAACTCCACATGCTGGCCGGGCTTGGCGCCTCGGCAGGAGAGTGTTGCCCTGGCGGAGAGCCTTGGGGCGATGGGATGAGTTGCAGCGTTAAGCCCTGAAGGCAGGACCAATAACACTGCTAGCAGGAGAAAAGCCCCGATTAAGGAGGTCTGAATTCGTTTCATGTCCGGATCAGAGTGGAGGTGTTTCGGGAGAAATCCAAGCACGCGAGCGTTACAAATTCGGAAAAGAACCTACAAAAGCACTGACTCAATCACGAAACCACCACTACCACAATCGCAACCCAACTCATAACTCGTAATCCTACCAATCTCCGAACAAGTCAACTTGAACAGCCTGCCCTGGAACTGGTGCTACCGGTGCCTTGGGCTTCTTAGCCTTAGGGGTTTTCTTCTTAGGGGGCTCAAAGGTCTGCTTCCATTGTTTCTGGACATCTTTGATGACCACATTGGCACGCTTAAAATGATTTTTTCGTCGATTCGTGGCGATGGAGGGAGTCAAGCGGAGCACTTTTCTGGCCCTCTGAACCCGAGCCTCGGTGATTTTCCCGCGCAGACGCCAGTGACCTCCCTTTGTGGTGTAAACACCCACGACTTTTCCCTCTTCGGCATAGCGCCGAAGTTGACGATCCGAAATCCCTAAAAGAGAGGCTAATTGCTTGAAAGTGGACATAAGAAAATTTTGAAACCCAAAGCTGTCACCCCTCGGGATTCAAGTTAAAGCAAAATCTCAAACCGGACATCATCTGTCCAGTTTAGAAAATTCTTTTGCCAGATCCCTGTGTGATTCTTGCAAGCAGTTCAGGCTGAAAAGCCAGTTCCTGACAAAGAGCTTCAATCGCCTCCAGTGAAGCTGGGCTCAGATGATGCTCCATCCCCTCGACATCCCTCTCCACCGCCTCTTTGGAGACTCCCAACCGGCTTAAAAAATCTGTCAGGATACGGTGTCTGCGCGCGATCTCCTTGGCAATGCGCTCACCCTCCGGGGTTAGGACCAATCCCCTGTATTTCTCATAGAGAACAAAACCCTCGGCATCGAGACGCTTGACCATATT
>CAIKYN010000381.1 GCA_903831635.1 uncultured Spartobacteria bacterium | reverse complement strand
TCGTAATAAAGGTAGTGTACTACGACCTCTAACAGAACATCAATTAGAATCTCTAGACCGTATACTTTCCCCAAACCACGGTAGTGTAACATTGTTTCTGTAAATTCAGACTGAAAAGAATTTTCTTGAGATGTAAACGCTAGGAAATAAAAAAGTCTGAGATCATAATTCTTCTTTTCAACTGTATCAAAAATTTAAAGGAGATATTTATGATTTCAGACAGCATAAAGGATAGCATAATTGAAGAAATTTTCAAAGGATTAATCGGCCAAGGAACAGAGGGCATAAGACCTGTACTAGAGCTGCTTTTAAATACAGCTATGAAAGTAGAGCGGGAGCATTTCCTTGGAGCTGGAGCGCATGAAAGGTCTGAGGAAAGAAAAGGATACGCAAACGGTTATAAACCCAAACAAGTGCATACGAGAATGGGAGCCTTAGAATTGTCAGTCCCTCAAGTAAGAGGGCTTAGTTTCTATCCAAAAAGTATAGAAAAAGGTTGTCGATCTGAGAGGGCCTTAAAGACAGCAATAGCAGAGATGTATTTAGGAGGTGTATCGACTCGGGATGTAACGAATATCACACAGGAGCTTTGCGGGCTGGAGGTAAGTTCTACGCAGGTGTCAAGGGTAACAGCAGAGCTGGACGAGGAGTTTGAGAAGTTTAGGAATCGGCCAATAGGAGAAATTTGCTATTTGCTAGTGGATGCTATTTATCTCAAAGTCAGGCACAACGGATCCGTGATGGATATGGCAGTTCTCCTAGCATACGGAATTAATCCTGAAGGAAAGAGAGAGATTTTAGGGGCATCAACAAGCTTATCGGAAGCAGAAGTTCATTGGAGGGAGTTTTTTACACATCTTCAATCCAGGGGAATGAGGGGGCTTAGGTTGATCATTAGCGATGATCATGCAGGAATGAAAAGCGCTCGAAAAGCTGTATTTCCATCGATTCCTTGGCAAAGATGTCAATTTCATCTTGCGCAAAACGCACAAAGTTATGCCCCTAAAAAATCGATGAGAGAAGAAATTGCTCAGGTAATGAGAGAAATCTTCAACTGTCCGAACATAGAAATGGCTCGCGATATGGTAAAAAGAACTGTTGAAAAGTACCAGAAAAAAGCTCCAGAATTTGCTAAGTGGCTTGAAGGCAATATTGAGGAAGGGTTGACAGTCTACCAGTTCCCTGAGGAGCATAGGAAGAAAATCCGAACTTCGAACGGTATCGAGAGATTGAATAGAGAAATTAAGAGACGAACTCGAGTAGCGGTGCTATTTCCCAATAAGGCATCAGCGTTAAGGCTTGTCACAGGAGTAATTATTGAAATCCACGAAGAATGGGTAACCGGTAAGCAGTACTTAGACATGAGCCCACTGTTAAAACCAGATTTAAAAAACGATTAAATAGGGAGATGAAAAGAAGAAGGAAATCGAATTTACAGAAATATCGTTGCTTTATCAAGCTCTGACTCAATTTTTAACAAAGATTGATGGAAAATGGATCGATGCAGGGCAAGGTTGGGAAGGAATAGAATCGTCCCTCCAACTTAGCGGATGGAGCAAAGACAGAAAGGTAATAAGAAAAAGGATCAATTATGCTTCCCTTTTCTAGAGTTTGTAAAAAATAGCGATGAATATGAGTTTGCAGTGCTAGTGACCACATTGGAAGCGGACATAGTAACAATAGCGCAGCTTTATCGGGATAGGGCTACTTCAGAAAATCATTTTGATGAACTTAAAAATCAATGGGGATGGGGTGGATTTGTAACCCAAGATTTAAAACGCAGTCAAATTATGGC
>CAIKYN010000380.1 GCA_903831635.1 uncultured Spartobacteria bacterium | reverse complement strand
CGACCTTTTGAAAATAGCCGACCATTGCATTCCAGCGCTCGCTCCACGAAGAGCCCTTAGATCCTGGATTCACCTCCACTGGGACATCATCAGGGATTCCTAACCCGAGTAAATGATTCGCTAACGTCCTCTCCCCTAGAATCCTTGCGTCCAAACCTCTGCTTCGAAGGGCGCGGACCATGTGGATTGTGAAGACATCCACACCGCTAATCTGCCCTGCAGGAATAGAAAAAAGGATTTTGTGCTCGGATAGATGAAGCTGTTTTTCCGACTGCAGATGAGGCAATTCCACACCCTCAAGACTTGGAGCGGGTGTAACCTCGGGCCACATCGGTCTATTCTTCAGATAGTCGATATCTCCAGCCGTATTGCAGGGGAGGATGTCTATCCCGTCGATTGAGAGCGGAGGAGCTGAGATCTGTTGACGGTTCCTTCTGTACCGTCCCTCATCGGCACTCCGTTCGATGTTTTCAAAAAGTTCCGTGTATTGGCGGACCATGTCCTGTTCCCGATATCCCTCCACGGTCACACTTCGGAATGCGGCGGCAGACAGTCTCGATCGCAGGACTGGATCACTGGCTAGTGATTCCAAGTGGTTGGCGAACACCTCTGTGTTTCCGACCGGTGCACTCAGGGCATTATCGTCATGCCGAATCAGGAAGGATTGGCTGGGCAATTCGGAAACAACGGGGACGCAACCCCTGCTCATGCCTTCCAGGAGTGCGATCGAGAGGCCCTCGAAATCGGAGGTTAGAATGATGACATGTTGCTTCCCCAGTTCGGCCATGAGCGCATCTCCATCCATTCGACCCAGAAACTTTACCAATCCCGCCTCCTGCAGATCCTGACTGTCCCTTTCTAACTCCTCACGCATCACCCCATCTCCGAGAAAATTGATTTCAAAATCGACTCCGCGTTCCTGCAGAAGGCGAGCGATCGTCAGGATGTCCCCCAAACGTTTCTGCCGATGCCGAAGTTCTCCACTGTAGGCAATTCTCAACGTTCCCGTATTTGCTTTCAATGGGGGAGCATTGGGGCACGGAACAACATTCCGAATCGTGACGATTCGTGGAATCAATTCCTGAAACCGGAGGGAAACCGCCAGTTGGATTGGCTCACTGACCGCCACGATGGCGTTCCAGAACTGCCCGAGGCGGCCGCATTGCTCGATCTCGAGGGAGTAATCAGCCTGAACAAGGCCAGTGAGAAACACTCGGTTCGAAAGCCTGGGCGCGATGACATTATTCCTCCAGTCGCTAATCATGATATAGTGACAGGGTGCTCGCTCCTCTAGGTAGCGCTCGAGAGTCTCCCAGCGTTCTCCCCAGGTATCGTCTGATCCCGCAGGGAGAAGTTCGTGGGGTAAATCTGTTGAAATTGTAATTTCCGGATCACCATTGGCCCTCAAAGAGTTGGTCTCGGTGAGAAGTATACTTGCATCCCATCCCGCTGCGTTGAGACCACGAACTAGGCGTTCTGCAAAGATGTAGGGGCCGGTGAACCACCACCTCGGGGCTCCGATAATAACTCTTCTTGTTGAAATGTCCGGCTTCATGTTGTCACGGTGTGGTCGTGGGATGGAAATGGTACAAAAAATACCTTCATCGAGATTTCAACTTGGGGAGAATATCGTAATTTATGACCCTCTTAGGGCCATTTTCGAAAATGAAATAATGAATTACCGTAACAACTAGATACCAAGGCTGTCGTAGGCAGAGTGGAGCGAGCATCAGCATCGGAAACCATCCCATCATAAAATGATCCATCACCCTTTCTGTGAAGAGGGTGGCGAGTGATATCGGAGGAAGGAGGAAGGGGTTCTTGGCATTCCAAATCCATTTCTTCCGCTCTCTAAAGTAGATGTAGGCCGTAAAGCCCGCAAAAAAAAGAGGGATATAAATCGCTGACATCCCCAAATCAATCAGGAAGAGGGAAAACAAAAGTAGCTCTCCCGGGATGAGGACACGAGATAGTAACCGGAATGTCCGGAAGGCTCCATATCTGACCACAAAGGTACTGATTCCGTCGGCAAGGTCGCGGTTCGCATCGACAAGTTGATGAAAGAGGATCTGCCGAAGCCCCATGGTGAAGGTCCACCCAATGAGAAGGCTTAGATAGAGGCTGGGAAGATGCCCTTGGGTAAGTCCTGAAAAGAGTAGGGCTGCTACGACGCTAGAGTTCACATAAGCATAGGTAGAATCTGCCATTACCCCAAAAACACCCCGTGATTTTAACCGTATTGGAGGCTGGCTATAGATGAAGAAGAGAAAATACTGAAAGGCCAGAACACACCAGATTTCATGACTGCCCCTGAGCCAGATCCAAGGCAACAATCCCATGACCAATACTAAGGTGAATTTGGCTAGAATGATCGAACTGCTGTTTCCTGCCAGAAGGTTCCGTGCTCCACTTCGCTCATCCTGCACCCGATCATGAAGATCATTGAAGAGGTATCCAAAACCCGCAATCCCGATAGATGAAATCAAGAACAGGAGAGCTGTCTGAAGCAGTGGAAGCATCGCAGGAAGAGCGGCTTGCTCCAACAGGGCAGAATAAGCCACGCCCATCATCAGCGCGATCTGGCAATCCCACCATTTGTGAGCTTTTAAAAAATCTTTTAATCTGAAGAAAATCACGAAAAGAAAGTTTCCAATAATATTATGTTACTTGGATGCCATTTTCCTCTGGTCGCCTGTTTTCATGGGGAAACGGGATATTGGGAATCGGTTTACCAATAAACTCACAGAGACGATTCCAGGACGGATCACGCTCCCAGCAGACTTCTAGCAACCGATCCGGTCGATTTGAAAAAAACTGAAGGACCCGCTTGCTATGCGTATCGTGAAGATTGTCTGCCGTAACTCCAGGTAAATAATGCCCGAAAACAAGCCGTCCGGCATCTCCGACATCAGTTGATTGCCTCTGATCGTGATGAATGGCACTATCCATCCATCGCTCTCCGCTTTCACGCGTAGTCAGAACAAACTTGGCATCGGGATAGCAGGTAGCCAATTCCTTATAATGCCACATCCAAGGATGATCTTCAAAACTGTCATGAGTATCGGCCAATTGATAGAGGCGCTCAAGATTTCCCTCCATGAGATCCTGCGTTAACTCCGGTTGATAGGAGCAATGCTTATAGCCAAGTTGCTGGAAACACATTCCTAGCGTGGTTGTTCCTGTCTTTGGTAATCCGATTCCGAACACCTTGACCGAATGGACATCAGTCTTCGGTTCGCTTTGCTCTCTAGTACGAGGCGACAACCATCTAAATAGAGATGAAAAAAATCCTACCTGGTTCATCAATGGTCGAGTTGTTATGACTTCACGTTTGTAATGGCTCTTGGATCTTCTGAGCTAGTGATAAGTGAACACAGCTTTTCAGCGAAATTCGCACATGGATCCTCTGGAAAATACTCCCAGATACTCTCCGAGGCCCGGAGCCCAATCTCCTTCCATTCGTATCGGCTCTGCCAGGCGCGCTCCATCGCCTCGTCTAGGGCCTGCTCGCTAGCCGAGGCGGCCAGGAATCCAGTCACTCCGTCTTTCATGATTTCGGCGGCACCT
>CAIKYN010000379.1 GCA_903831635.1 uncultured Spartobacteria bacterium | reverse complement strand
GAACGGCTCCGTCTGGGCCAACATTCAGAACAAGCACGCCGCACCTGCGATCTGCAATTTCTCAGGTGATTCACTCTTCAGGTTCTGGCGTGACTCGGGTGACGAACTGGCGCTCGACCTGATCCGTGATATCGCCGGAAATATCACGAGCTACGTCTCCCGCGAGGGACATCAGATTGGAACGATGAATTCCGGCATGATGTGCGAGCGGGTCAATCTCAGCGACTGGGAAGGCCAGGAAGGAGTCGGGGGGAATATCTTCGGCTCCACGATCTGGGTCGAGACCGCGCTCATGCTCACCGTGGCCGAGCTTCCCGGGATCTATCTCCGTACCGATACCGGGCGTCTCGAGGTTTTCGACCATATCGACGCCGTCTGGAATGCGGACGCCAAGACCCTCACGCTGACAAATCCAACCAAGTTCGATGCCAAGGTTCAGGTACTGGCAGAGGACTCAGCTCAGACCAAGAGTCCGTTGCCACTCGAGATCCTCAGCCGCTGCAGTGTGATCGAAGTTCCGGCCGGGGGATCGGTCTCCGTGGTTTTCTAAGAACTGTTACGCGCTCAAGTGGGAGACTGCAATTCTCCCGCCCAGGCACTGAGCCGCAGAGATTTGAGACTGATGAGGTGCCCGTTGGCTGACGTATAAGATCAGCGACGACCGAAGGGCGTTCGCTGCATCGCTTGGTTAGGAGGTGTGGGATGAATCTTGAGATTTTTCGATCTTTTCAATTCTTGATTCCAATGAAGACAGCTTCTCTTCTAATTCTTTTTTTGTGTATTTATTTCCCGTAAGTTTTGCAATCCAGTCCTGAATCCCTGTTGCGCTCAGAATCGCTACGCTTGCGCTCAGAATCGCTACGCAGATTACAATGGTAATAGACCAATCAATAAGTTTCTCTGGTTGCATATGCTGTATTTTCGATGTTAAGTTTTGGTTTAATACATTGCTCCTAACAGTTAAGAGGCGGCTAAACGGACGTGTTTGTGGGAGGGGTAATCGAGGTGAGTTTTTTTCTATCCTTCTGTAGGAGTGGTAGTTTTTACAATAAAGACCCGCAGAAGCGATCCGAGAAAGACTGCGTTCGTCATTGCCAATTTGTAAACTCTAAAAACGGACTCTACGGGATCAGGTGGAAGGTCTGGTAGACCGTGGGTGATGGCTTCACCCCATCCTTTTCCTTAAAGGATCCAACCTGGTAGGCGCCAACCGTGACCTCGATCGGATTGGTGGCACCCACAGGAACCTCTGTCGGAATGAAGGCTCCGTCACGGATGATGCCGGGTCCCTTCATGACGAAGTAATCGACCGGCAGGCCGGCGGAGCTTTTCGCATGGAGTTCGATCTTCGGGGAATTCGCACGAGCATCAGCCACGGGAGGGAAATCGATGGTCTGAGCTTTCGCGCTTTTCATCATCGGTGCATCGGAGGGTGAGAGGGAGATCTGGCAGGTGCGCCCGGCGGCGGCGAAATCCTTGTCCCCCTCGTGATAGACACGGACAAACGACATGTTGAAGCCGTCACCCGGATCGATGCGGTGGCGCTTCAGTCGTAGGGTTAGACGCGTCTCGGTGACGCCCCTCTCATCCTTGAACTGTTCGCTCTTCACGACTTGGAAGGCTCCGCCATGGGCGTTGAAGTCCAAGGGAAGGTCACTTGTCGGAATGTTGGTCATTCCGGGGAAGGCGACATTCGTATAGGTCAGCGGGATCTCGGGATGGGCCTTGCGATCCCTCTCCGAAACCGTGCAGATCTCCGGCGGGGTTGTCAGCCGGTGGGTGGTGAGTGTGAAGAGTCCGTCGTCATGCAGGAGTGCCGCAGGATTCGTCATCGGGGCCATCAGTCCCATAGCGAGACTGATCGGCTGATTCGTCGGGTCAAGGAAGGTGAACATCTCGATCTTTTTGCGTGGCTCTGAGATGCCGAGGTCGAACTGGTTGCAGGCGAGCTTCTCATTCGGGAACCAGAGGGCCTCGTTGCGATGGCCCTTATACTCGAGATAAGGAGCCGGCATCGGGTAATCCTTTGGCAGGTCTCCTGCGGCTGGGATTTTCGAATTCATCAACCATCCATCCTTGAGGGTGATGGTTTTCAGGGGATCGCCCGGTTTTTCCGGCAGGCGGGCCGATGCGATGGCATCGAGCCAGTCAGCCACGAACTGGTAGTTCCGCGGAGACATGTCGAAATGCCCACTCGTCATCTCCCAGCAGCCGCTGAAGAGTTCGTTGTGAGGCTGGTACGTCGTGCCGGCGTTGGTGTCCTGATCGTTGCGGTAAGCCTTCAGATACGTCCCGTAGGCGTGCGGGTAACCACTCCAGGAGACGGTCTCCTGACTGCCGGAGGTGACGAAGAGGATGGGAATGTTGCTCAAGCACATCGATGCGTCGGGATGCATTGCTTTCCCTCCCGGGCCGAAATAGCTGTAGACGTCGGGGAGTCCCGCCTTGATCGGAATTGTGGCAAGGCATTGAGAGGGATTACGGATAGCGGCTTCAAAGGGAAATCCACAGAAGGCCGAGTGCCCCAGTGGCACGATTGGAGTATTCGTTAGTTCAGGATGTCCCGACATGTCGGCTAGTCGCTTGATATAAGAATCGTACATTCCGGTCCGGGCGGGGTCGGTCACGTCGTAAGTATTATCCTTCATCATGACGCTGCCGATATCCTTGGCCCATGGGGTGATCAGGATCTGGGCGATACCATGCCTCCGGCAGACCTCACGCACCGGAGCGCTCTGGAGGATATTGATAGGAAGTCCATTGTGCATCGCGACCATGACCGCCCGGATCTTCGGTGTGTTTGGAGGGATCCAGAGATACATCCCGAGATTCCCCCGATCTTTGGAGGCATCCGAGGGGGCAAAGTATTGGTAAATGCGATCGACTTCTGGATCAGGCTGTGCGGCGGCTCCTTCCCTCTCCAAGAGTAGGAGAGAGGCCAACGCTATCAGGAGATGTGGGATCTTGTTCATAGGGAGGTGTTCTGTGGGATGCCTGAACTTAGTTAAGCGAAACCAACTCCTTCCCTTGGCGGGTGATGCTGAATCGGGTCCGCCCATCCTTTCCTGGAGTGAAGGTGATTATGTCCGTCTGATCTGGCCAGGCGATGGTCATGACCGAGTGATCGGCATTCCAGGTCGTGATGGGGAGAGGTTGTCCGCTACGGAATGGAAAGAGCAGGATTTTGTACTCGGGGCTGACCGAGTGGGAGGTCACGTGGAGCTTGTTGATCTGCATGTCACGCTGGGGAGGATTCGGAACGGCCATCATGCCGACTGAGCCGGCAGGCTCAGTGAGGGAACTGGCCGAGAGAACTCGTACCAGCATGTGACGATCATTTACGGGAGGTTTGGTTGCTCCCTTCTCTGGCTTCTGGTGCTCATCAATGATGATATCGGCCGAGGCTTTGCCAGCCTCCGTGGAAGTGGTCTTGATCGATCCCAGTGAGAGGTCATCGTCCAGGATCATCCCCCAGTCGTAGTCGTGCGGCTTATCGTCCAACTGGAGATCGTCAACGATGAGGGCATACGGATGGGGACCGCGGACAACTCCAGCGGTGCGAAAGGCCCTCTTCACGTCGAAAGCCTTGAACCAATTCAGGTCATCGGTCGGCTGAGCCTTCTCGGAACTATACCAGTTCGGGAGGAGGGCGATCGGGTAGTCCATCCAGGGGAGGGGTGATGGATGAATTCGGAATTGGTTGTAGTTGAAGAGATTCTGTTTCAGCTCTGCGCCGGGCTCAGGCTTCATAAGGTCTCTGTTCTGATAATTCCAGGTGATCGAGAGATCGCTTGCCGTAAAGGAGGCCTCAGGCATGTCTGCAAGAGCCACACTACGACATTCCATGGTCGAGGGACCATGTCCATCGGCGGTGAGGACGGTCCTGTTATGTGGCAGGTACTGGTCGTGGATCTGACGCATAAAGTGATAGATGCTCCAGAATCGACCGAGTCCATAGAGACTGAAGTGG
>CAIKYN010000378.1 GCA_903831635.1 uncultured Spartobacteria bacterium | reverse complement strand
GGTTCTGCCAGGGCCTCACGTGCCATCTGCTCGGTCCATTCCAGATGAAACTGGAGCCCTAGGACTTGATTCCCTGCCGGGCCCTTGAGAAGGAAAGCCTGCTGCTCGGCGGCATTATTCCGAGCCAGTTGAACAGCCCCCGGTGGCAGGGAGTAGGTGTCACCATGCCACTGGAACGCTTTGAAGGGAGCTTCTGAACCGAACCATGCAGCTCCCTCAGCAAGAGGCTCGATCGGTTGCCAGCCGAATTCTTTACAAGTGTGGCGGAATGCTTTTCCTCCCAGGGCATCTGCCAAGAGTTGGCATCCTAGGCAGAGTCCGAGGATCTTCTTCCCGGCTGCTACGGCATGGCGCAGATATTCCTTTTCGGCGGCCAGCCATGGATACTTTTCTTCCTCATAGGTACCCATGGGCCCCCCTAGACTTACTAGCAGATCAAAGCTTTCAATCGGGGGTAGGGGATGGCCTTCACAGACTAGACAGAAGGACACGGCATGCCCCCGGGACTCTGCCCATTCCATAAGGGCACCCGGTCCATCGAGAGGATCGTGTTGGAGGAAGAGGATGTTCATGGGTGGTTGTAGTGTTAAACTGTTGAATTGTTAAAATGGTTGTTTGTCTGTTTGCAGCAAAATTACGGCCAATTCGCTATGTTACAAAAATGGAACATTAGCGCGGCGGGCCCTATCCAGGCCGTATTCTCTCATTCTGCCATCTTGTAACCTTTTACTTTTTCACCTTTTTAACCCGCCTGCCCCATGCCTCGTTGACATGAGCAATCAGTATGGAGATAGTAACCGGCTACTTAAAAGACCATGGATAATATTCGCAACATCGCCATCATCGCCCACGTCGACCACGGGAAGACCACACTCGTCGACCAGCTCCTCAAGCAGTCGGGCACTTTCCGCGCTAACGAGGCCAAGGCTTCGGAAATTCGCATCATGGATTCCATGGATCTCGAGCGTGAGAAGGGAATCACCATCAAGGCAAAGAATGCCGCATTCCAGTGGAATGACTTTCACGTCAATATCGTCGACACCCCGGGTCACGCCGACTTCGGCGGTGAGGTCGAGCGCATCATGAAGATGGTGGACGGCGTGCTTCTCGTGGTGGACGCCTTCGGTGGTCCCCAGGCCCAGACCAAGTTTGTGCTGAAGAAGGCTCTGGAGAACGGCCTCAAGCCGATCGTCGTCATTAACAAGATCGATCGTGAAAACGCAGACCCGCACAAGGTTCTCGACATGGTCTTCGAGCTCTTCCTCGAACTCGGTGCGAACGACACGCAGCTCGACTTCCCTGTTGTGTACGCGAGTGCGAAGGCAGGCTTTGCCAAGAACGAGATCGATCAGGAGAGCACCACGATGGAGCCACTCTATGAGGCGATCATCAAGCACATCCCCGCTCCGAAGAAGTCCGACGTCGACTACTTCCAGATGCTTGTCTCCAACCTCGACTACAGCGACTACCTCGGTCGTATCGCCTTCGGTCGCATCATCAGCGGCAAGGTCAAGCTCGGCGAGCAGGTGGTCATTATCCACAAGGATGGCCAAAAAGAGAAAAAGCCGGTCACAGCCATCTTCGGTCACAAAGGACTTCAGAAGATCGAGCTTCAGGAAGCCAGCGCCGGTGACATCGTCGGTATCTGCGGTTTCGAGGAGGCCTACATTGGTGAGACCATCACCGATAACGAGACCCGTGAGCCACTCGCCTTCGTCGATATCGATCCTCCGACCATCACGATGAAGATCTGCATCAATGATGGACCACTCGTCGGCAAGGAGGGCAAGCTTGTTACTGCACGTCAGATCAAGGAGCGTCTCACCCGTGAGACCCGTACCAATGTCTCGATCGAGGTCAAGGAGACCGAGCTAGCCGGTCACTTCCAGATCAAGGCCCGTGGAGAGATGCAGATCGCCGTCATCGTGGAGCAGATGCGCCGCGAGGGCTTCGAGCTTCTCGTTTCCCGTCCTGAGGTCATCTACAAGCGTGGTGAGGGTGGCAAGCTTCTCGAGCCAATCGAGAATGTCTATGTCGATGTACCGCCCGATAATCTCGGCGACATTCTTCAGAGCCTTGCCGGTCGTAAGGCCGAAATCGTCAACATGGATCACAAGACCAAGAGCGTCACCGTTCAGGCTGAGGCTCCGACCCGCGGACTTATCGGATTTGAAACCGACCTGGTCAACCTGACCAAGGGTGCCGGTATCATGTCGCATATCTTCAAGGAGTATGCCGAGTACAAGGGTGAGATCCCGACCCGTAACAACGGCGTTCTGATCGCCATGGAGGCTGGAACGGCGATGGCCTACTCGATGGAGAAGATCCAGGAGCGCGGACGTCTCTTCGTCTCTCCTCAGGATGATGTCTATGTGGGAATGATCGTGGGTGAGAACTCCCGTGCAGATGATATGCCGGTCAACGTCTGCAAGGCAAAAACCTTGAACAACATGCGTAGCTCGGGCGATGGCAAGGGTGTCTCCCTCTCGCCTCCCCTCAAGATGAGCCTCGAGCGCTCGCTTGAGTACATCGCCCCCGATGAGTATGTCGAGGTGACTCCGCTCAGCATCCGTCTCCGCAAGAAGCTTCTCGACGCCACGGCCCGCAAGCGTGCCAGCTCGACGCCTGTTGTCGCCGACGAGTAAATCATCCAGAATATGGGGGCATCAGGCGATGGGTTGTCGATTTCCTTGATGCCTCCCCTTTCTCTGTTTTAACTTTCCAACCTTTTTACCCCACTACTCATCATGGGTCGTCAATGGCTGCTTGCGAAGCGCGAGGTCGCTTCCCTTAAGAAATCAAAGTCCACGGGCAAGTTCGTCCGGGAAATCACCATTGCCGCAAGGCAGGGTGGTGCCGATCCCACCACGAATTCACGCCTCTTCGCCGCTCTTGAAAAAGCGCGTGCTGAGAGTGTATCCAAGGATGTCATCGACCGAGCGATCAACAAAGGTGCCGGGATTGGAGGGGAGAAGGCGGTCATCGACCATATTGTTTTCGAGGGATATGCCCCTCACAAGGTGCCGTTGATTGTCGAGGTATATACCGATAACACCAACCGCACGACCCCTGAGATCCGCGTTCTTTTCCGCGAGGGACAACTCGGTACGCCGGGTAGTAACAAGTTCCTCTTTGATAACGTGGGACTCGTCGAGGCCTACACCGATAATACTTCGGTTGATCCCGAGGAAGCCGCCATCGAGGCCGGAGCCAATGAAGTCGAGGCTCTGAATCACGAGCAGAATGATGACATCCCTACTGATAAGAAGGGGGCCCGATTCATCACCGACCGCACTGCCACGGCGGCCGTCACTACCTGGCTCAAGGAGAACGGATGGAAGGTCGTCACCAGCGAGATCGGCTACGTGGCGAAGAATTACCCAACCCTTACCGATGAACAGCGTGCCGAGGCGGGAGAGTTTCTCCAAGCGCTCGAGGAGCACGATGATGTGCATCGCGTCTGGACCGCGATCAAGTAGGTAGGCTTGTTCTTCTGCGCTCTGGCTGTGTTGGCCTGCGGTCGCCGTAGGACTACTACGGCTTACCTTGGCCGCCTTGCCATAGCATCAAAATCCCGTCGACCCAGAAACGAGGCTTGGGGTTTTCGCGCTCCGCGGCGCTCTGCTGTGCTCGAAACGCCGAGTGATGGGAATCACGGAGTAGCCTGTACGAAGTACAGCCCCGATAAGGGTGAGGCCGTCGGGAGACGGAGAGGCAATATAACTACAGCTTGAACTGCACTTTGCTCCCACAAAAATGTGCCGCCCAACCGGGCTCCTCTTTGCGAACTTCTTCGCGCCTTTTCCGAGGGGCTTGCTTCGCTTAAAGGCCTAGCGATGCATCGAAAATCCCTGCACCTTGACTGCAGGTTGAGCTCGTCTGTGCAGCTCTCTATGCAAGCTTGCGAGTCTATCTATGTCAGGTGTTCTTCCTGAATTCCTGATTAAAAATCGCAACAAAAAGCACCTAACATTCATAGGAAAGTAGCCAGATAGGAATGCTCTGCAGCGAGCTAAATCCCCCAATCCCACTCTATAGTTTGATGAAAAATTACCTAGAACTCACTACGACTCTTTCTCTAAGTGGAGGCGGTTCTTGGACCTAGAAACCCGACCTCTATCCCACGGGGAGACACATCAAAGACTCTGTATCCTGCAGAGCGTAATCGCTGGATGGCATTACGCGTCAGATTAACGGCATCACGTGTACCCAGCATGCGATGGTGAAACTCAAGGAGTAGCTGATCAATCCGATCGGCTGAATTAATAAGGTCGTCGATAATATGGTATTCAGCTCCTTCTATATCAATCTTAAGTAGATTAATTCTAGAGTGTTGTAGCTTCTGGAGCAATGATTCCAATCGGCAAACATGACCGATGCACGTCTGCTTTGAAGGCTCCTGAAGCATTTCAGGATCCGAGGTGAATGAAATTCCGTGGTTGCGAGGAAGTTCGAATCGAACCACTCCATCTTGAGAACCTAATCCTATGGAGTGAAAATGGAATCCTGCGGGCAACTGCTGGGTCTCAAGCCACCTCTGGGAGATTGGTGTTGGGTCGAAAGCATGAAGTTCTGCACCGTAGCGACTAATCATTTCGAGATCGAATCCGATATCTTTACCAACACCTACTGAATAGACGATACCACCTTGTCTGATCGCATGGGGGGCTACTCTCCAAGCTCCATCTCCAATTCCGAGACGCAGAATGGGAGAGTGTACATCACGAAAAATCCACGGCTCCATTCCTGAAAGCCTCCGCACAGTACACTTAACTCTATCTCTGATATCGATTCCTATCTGTTTGCAGCTTCGAATAACTTTCATGGGCGTGCGTCCTTGCGTTAGAGACTCGGAGCTTATCCCCAGACTTTAAGTCGGAGTTTGGTTGAGGAGCTTTTTTTGGTTTGGGATCAGCTCATCTCTGCTAGAGATGCTCGTATGATGTATCATCAATAACATGGTCGAGGAGATAGCGCCACGTGCCTTCTGTGGGCTGTAGAAAAAAAGAATCATAGAGTTATTTGATTACTTTTCTCCAGAGGGCATCTCGATTGAGATAATGATTGTGATTGAGGGCAAAGAGAACCGCTCATCGAAATCACTCAGTCCCTTAAACATACATCCTTTGATAAAACAAAAAAAGCCCCGGCCACCTTTTTCGGCGACCGGGGCTTTCAAGTAGTTAAATCCTAGAGTCTAAAACCCTAGAGTCTATTGACCTAGTAGCGATAGTGCGCTGGTTTATACGGTCCCTCGACGGAGACGTCGAGGTACTCGGCCTGCTCCTTGGTGAGTTGGGTGAGCTTGACGCCAATCTTGTCGAGGTGGAGACGGGCGACTTCCTCATCGAGCCTCTTGGGCAGGACATAGACGCCTGGCTTGTAGGTCTCACGGTTCTTCCAGAGTTCAAGCTGGGCGAGGGTTTGATTACTGAAGCTGGCGCTCATGACGAAACTCGGGTGGCCGGTGGCGCAGCCGAGATTCACAAGGCGTCCCTCGGCGAGAAGGAAGATCTCGTTACCGTTTGGGAAGGTGTACTTGTCGACTTGGGGCTTGATGTTTGTGTGCTTGACCAGCTTGTCAGCCTGGAGCTTGTCGACCTCGATCTCGTTGTCGAAGTGACCGATGTTGCAGATGATCGCCTGATCCTTCATGCGCTTCATGTGTTCGTAGGAGATGACTCCGACGTTGCCGGTGGTGGTGACGTAGATGTCGGCGCGTCCGAGGGTTTCCTCGATCGTGGTGACCTCGTAGCCCTCCATTGCGGCCTGGAGTGCATTGATCGGATCGATCTCGGTGATGATGACTCGAGCACCCTGTCCGCGAAGGGACTGGGCGCTACCCTTGCCAACATCGCCGTAGCCGCAGATCACGGCGACTTTACCGGAGATCATGACGTCGATTGCACGGTTGAGTCCGTCGACGAGGGAGTGGCGGCAGCCGTAGAGATTGTCGAACTTCGACTTGGTGACGGAGTCGTTCACGTTGAAGGAGGGAACGAGGAGCTTGCCCTTCTCGTGAAGCTTGTAGAGGCGATGGACACCGGTGGTGGTCTCCTCGGAGACACCACGCCATTCCTTCACGATATCGTGCCAGCGGGTGGGGTTCTCTTTGTAAACCTGCTTAAGGAGGTCCTTGATGACCTGCTCCTCGTGGTTGGAGGAGGGGGTGTTGACCCAGTCGTCACCTTCCTCAAGCTCGTAACCCTTGTGGAGGAGGAGGGTCACGTCGCCACCGTCATCGACGACCATCTGGGGACCCTTGCCACCATCGAAGGAGATGGCCTTGTAGGTGCACCACCAATACTCCTCGAGGCTCTCGCCCTTCCAGGCGAAGACGGGGACGCCGGTCACGGCGATCGCCGCGGCGGCCTGATCCTGGGTTGAGAAAATGTTGCAGCTGGCCCATCGAACATCGGCACCGAGATCGGTGAGGGTCTCGATGAGGACCGCCGTCTGGATGGTCATGTGGAGTGACCCGGTGATGCGCACACCCTTGAGGGGCTTGTCTTGAGCATACTTTTTGCGGATCGACATGAGGCCTGGCATTTCCTGCTCGGCGATGTTGATCTCCTTGCGGCCCCAGTCGGCGAGCGTGATATCGGCTACTTTGTAATCGGTTTTGTTGGTCATAAAATGAGGGATTAGGTGATCGGGTCTAGGTAATGGGGTTGATTAGAGTTTGGCGGCGGCGAGGGCTGCCTTCTTGAGAGATGCGGCCTTATCGGTCTTCTCCCAGGTGATGTCGGCATCGTTCTTGCCGAAGTGACCATAGTTAGTGGTCTTCGAGTAGATCGGGCGACGGAGTTTGAGCTGACTGATGATCTCGGAGGGTTTGAAGCCGAAGGTCTTCTTCACGGCGATCTCGATCGCTTCCTCGGGAACCGTAGCAGTGCCGAAGGTGTCGATGTGGATCGAGACGGGATCAGGATGGCCGATTGCATAGGCGAATTGGACCTCGCAGCGAGCGGCAAGGCCTGCAGCGACAACATTCTTCGCCACGTAGCGGCCCATGTAGGCAGCGGAGCGATCGACCTTCGTGGGATCCTTTCCGGAGAAGGCGCCACCACCGTGGCGGCCCATTCCGCCGTAGGTATCGACGATGATCTTGCGACCAGTAAGACCGGTATCCCCTTGAGGGCCTCCGATCACGAAACGTCCGGTTGGGTTGATGAGGAACTCGGTCTTCTTCGTCAGCATCTTGGCGGGGATGACCTTGCGGATCACCTTCTCGATGCAGAACTTCTCGATCTCCTTGTGGGAAGTTCCTTCTGCATGCTGGGTGGAGATCACAACATTGACGACGCGTGTTGGCTTCCCGTCGACATACTCGACGGAGACTTGGCTCTTTGCATCGGGGCGGAGCCACTTGGCCGCACCGCTTTTGCGAAGGCGGGTAAGTTCGCGACCAAGGCGGTGGGCATACATGATTGGGGCCGGCATGAGCTCCGGAGTCTCGTCGCAGGCATAGCCAAACATGAGTCCCTGGTCTCCGGCACCCTGCTCGGCGGTTTTCTTTCCCTCGGCCTTCTTGGCATCGACACCCTGTGCGATGTCGGGGCTCTGCGAGGTGATGATGTTGTTGATGAAGACGGAGTCGGCGTGGAAGACGTCGTCGTTGTGGTGGTAACCGATCTCGCGGATCGCATCGCGGACGATCTTGCCCAGATTCAGAGCGGATTCGAGTGGGGCGCTCTTGAGCTTGGGAATGGTGATCTCGCCACCGATCACCACGATATTGCTCTTGGCATAGGTCTCACAGGCGACCCGGCTGGTGGGGTCCAGGGTCAGGCAGGCATCGAGGATAGCGTCAGAAATAGTATCGCAAACTTTGTCGGGGTGGCCTTCGCCGACGGATTCGGAAGAGAAGATGTAGCTGCGTGACATAGGATCGTTGGGTTGGAGTTTCTTGGGTTCCAAGTAGAGCCGGCAGAACGCTGTCGGCTTTACTTATGAAGATATTTGTATATGTAAATGGATGTGGCGTCAATTCTCCAATCACTCCGCGCTCTCTCCGAGCCGACCCGCCTGCGACTTCTGGCTCTTCTGCTAGAGGAGGAGCTCTCCGTGGCAGAACTTCAGGAGGCTCTTGGCATGGGGCAATCACGCATCTCGGCCAGTCTGGGGATGCTCCGTCGTCAGGGGCTCGTCCTCGATCGCCGAGTCGGTAAGAATATCTACTATGCCGCCGTGGTTTCAGCAATCGCCCCGCTGAGGGATGCCGTGACCGCCGCTGTCTCGGAGCTCCCCGAGGGAGAGCGCGATCGCCAAGCGCTCCAGCTCGTTCTCAGCAAACGTCGCGACCGTGCCGCGGATTACTTTGACAAGCTCGCTGGGAAATTCGGTCGAACCTACGTTCCAGGCCGCTCCTGGCAGGCGCTCGCCCATGGATTGCTCCGCCTCATGCCTCCCATGATCATCGCCGACATGGGGGCGGGGGAGGGGACACTTTCTCAGTTGCTTGCCCGCACGGCGAGGCAGGTCATCGCGATTGATAATTCTCCCAAGATGGTCGAGTACGGCGCCCGCGTTGCGACGGAAAATGGCTTTACCAATCTGGAATATCGTCTCGGTGATCTCGAAGAGCCTCCAATCGACTCAGGATCGGTCGATGTGGTGCTCTTCAGTCAGGCTCTTCATCATGCGTCTCGTCCTCAGCGTGCAGTGGAGAGTGCCTTCCGCATCCTGAAGCCGGGGGGGCGCATCCTCATTCTCGATTTGGCGAGCCACACCTACGAGCAGGCCAAGGAACTCTACGCCCATGTCTGGCTCGGTTTCTCCGGAGTGGAACTCCATGCCATGCTTGAGAAGGTCGGGTTCAGCGACCTCGAGGTGAGCATTGTTGCGCGCGAGCAGCAGGCTCCAAACTTTCAGACGATCCTCGCGACGGGGATTAAGGGATAACTCGAATACTCAGGGGGATGAAGCTGATTAAATGAGATTCATCACATAAAATGGGGGAAAATAACGAATAAAAATCTAAGACTGCCTAAGATTGCACACACGCATTTTGATCAAAGATGACAGGAGGCGATTCGAACAAATATAAACGCTGCTTTGTGGTGGGTGAGGGGCCTATTGCGGTCCGTTGCGGGGAGATTCTTCTGAAGCACGGGTATTTGATTATGGGAGTGATCACCCGGGAGGAGTCGGTGCAACGATGGGCCAGAAATCATCACCTTCCTCAACGAAAGTTTGACCTGGGACTCGCCGATTTCCTACGTGAAGAGCCGTTTGATTATCTTTTCAGTATTTTCAACGTTCATATCCTGAAGTCGGAGATCCTCGCGCTGCCCCGACGCGGGGCGATCAATTATCACGATGCCTTGCTCCCGCGTTATGCCGGTCTTCATGCCCCATCCTGGGCTATTCTGAACCGGGAAACCCGGCATGGGATCACATGGCATCGGATGGTCGATCAAGTGGACGGTGGAGAGATCCTAGCCCAGCGCAGTTTCGGGATCTCCCCGGAGGATTCGGCGCTCTCCCTGAATCAACGGTGCTTCGATGCCGCTGTCGAGACGTTCGCCGAACTCGTGGAGGGACTGGCCGAGAACGGGGTGGCTGGTGTGACTCAGGATCTCACGCAACGAACCTATTTCCCCAGAGAGCAAAGACCCGAGGCAGCCTGCATCCTTGACTGGAACCAGAGTGCGGAAGAGTTGCTTGCCTTGGTCAAGGCACTGGACTTCGGGCCGTTCCGCAATCCTTTGGGCCTTCCCAAGATCGCCTTCACCGAGGGGATCCTCGGTGTCAGGGAAGCAACGATCGCCTCATCCTCGGTTTGGGTGAGTCCCGGGACGGTGGTTGCCATCGAGCGGGAACGGCTGGTCATTGGTACTTCCTCGCTGCCGCTGAGACTGGGTGGATTCTCGACGTTGGAAGGCCGTCCGCTTTCCTGCCGTGAGGTTCAAGAGATGCATCGCTTGTCAGTGGGAGAGCGGTTGCCAGAGCTTGGCCGCGCAGAGCGGGAGATGATCTCGGAGATCAATGCTCGGGTATGCATTCATGAAGCTTTTTGGGCAGGCCGGTTGCGCTCGCTCAATCCCCTGACGATGGGTGAGGGACTTCCCTCGGACTCCGGCCCCTCACCGAAGGAGGTCCGCTTGCAATGGACGATCCCGAGTGAGGTCGATCGCTGGCTTTCGGAACAGGGCATGACCACCCGGGACCGTCAGCTGTTTCTACTCACGGCATTCGGTGGCTATCTGGCTCGGGTACAAAGGGAGGAGTGCTTTGATGTCCCTCTGTCGCTTGGAGACAGGAGGCTGGCCCTTTGTCGCGGGCTCTTCTCCGAGCATGTTCCTTTTCGCTTCATGGTCGATCTGAGCAAGGATTTCAGTTCGTTGCTGCAAGTGATCCGCGAGGAATTGACCCTTCTGAGGAAGCACGTCACTTATTCCCGTGATCTTGTTGCCCGCGAGCCAGACCTTTGTGGAAAGCTCCCGGTGCTTGGACTCTCACCAAAGCTGGCGATGTTCTTGCCGGAAAGACTTACCGGTCACGAGAGGCTGGGTGCTGAGGGAATGGCGATTTTATTCCCCGAGCATGGGGATGAGGGATTGCTACTCTTCGACCGTTGCCATGTCGATGAGGGATCCCTTCGACGCGAGATCAGGCAGTTCACGACATTCCTCTCGGGCGTGGCGACCAATCCGACGCAACCGTTGGCGCGGGTACCGCTCCTCTCGGAGGAGGAGCGCCGCGGACTGCTCCCTCTCCCGGAGAGTTCCTCCCGGTCATCCCGACAAGAGGGTGAGCAATCCTCGGTGCAGGAGCTCTTTGAAGCACAGGTAAGGCGCTCGCCGCATGCCGTGGCGGTAGTATGGGCCGGGAGCCGGCTGACTTATGCGGAACTCAATCAACAGGCCAATGAGCTTGCAAAGCGCCTGCGTGACGCGGGGATCGGGCCGGAGGAGATCGTCGGCATCTACCTGAAGAGGTCACTTCAAGCGATCATCTCCCTGTGGGGAGTGATGAAGTCGGGAGGGGCTTTTCTGACGCTTGATCCCTCGGCACCGAAGTTCCATACAGCCTCGATCCTGGGGGATGCTCGACCGAGGGTGATACTGGCAACTCCCGATTTGGCGAAGGATCTCGAGGCGATGGGCTTTTCCTCAGCCTGGATGGATGTCAATCCGTCGCTGCCTTCGGAAGAGCCGCTCGAGAATCCCTTCCCTGTCTCAAGTGGGCGGGGGCTGGCGTATGTGATGTATACCTCGGGGTCTACCGGACAACCGAAGGGGGTTATGGTGGAACATGGTGCGCTCTTGAATTTCTGCCTGGCGGTTCGGAAGAGATTTGCACTTTCACCCCGTGATCGGGTCCTGCAATTCTCATCGCTTAGCTTTGACGCCTGTCTGGAGGAAATAATTCCCTGCCTGCTGGCGGGAGGGACGCTTGTCCTGCGGACAGAGGAAATGATCCAAAGTCCGGCTCGCTTTCTCGAGGCCTGCGAGGCCCATGCCGTGACGCTGCTTGATTTGCCGACTGCCTACTGGAGCCATCTGACCAGTGGCATGGAGCGGGAGTCCCTGAGCCTCCCTTCGTCGGTCCGGATGGTTGTCATCGGGGGAGAGGCCGCAACTGCGACCACTCTCCGGACGTGGCGTGAGGTGTTGAAAATCGATGTGCCCCTCTTGAATACTTACGGCCCCACGGAGGCGACCGTCACGGCGATCTGGTGTGACCTTGCAGAGGATGGCATCCTCCGTTCCTACGACTCTGCCGTGCCGATTGGCAAACCCTTGCCTGGAGTGGCCGCTTATGTCCTCGATGCGGTTCTGGAACCGGTACCTCTGGGGGCCGTGGGTGAGCTTTGTCTTTCCGGCGGGGGGATCGCGCGCGGTTACCTCCATCGTGGGGATCTCACGGCGGAGAAGTTCGTTCATGCATCGTGGCAACGTGGCGACGGGACACGCCTCTACCGCACCGGTGACAAGGTCCGGTGTCGTTCCGATGGAAATCTGGAATTTCTGGGGCGATTGGATCATCAGGTGAAGATCCGAGGTTTCCGGGTTGAACTGGGGGGTGTCGAGGCGTCGCTGCTGGAACTGCCTGAGGTGAAGAGTTGCTGCGTCGTTGCGAAATCAAATTCGCGAGGGGAGCAGTCTCTGCATGCTTTCGTGACAGTGCGGGATGATGAATCGATCAGCCCGAGAGCATGCCGAGAGCGGCTCCGTCATAAAATCCCTGACTACATGATGCAGGAGGAGATCATCTTTCTGGAAGAACTCCCCCAAACCAAGGCGGGCAAAGTCGACCGGCGGGCCTTGCAGGCAAGAAGCGGTGACGAGGGGCGGTCCGGTCGACTGTGCCAACCACCGGCCGATGATCTGGAAGCAGCTTTGGTTGGGATCTGGCAGGACATCCTGCAGCGGGTAGATGTCGGCACGCGAGACAACTTCTTCGATCTGGGGGGGCACTCGCTTCTTGCCGTCGTGCTCACCGATCGGATGAGTCAGTGCTTTCGTCAGGAAATTCCACTCAGCTGGGTCTTTCAATCCCCCACCATTGAGCAACTTGCCCGTGAGTCCCGAGCGGTGCAAATCCGGCCTACAGGATTCATCACGGTCCGAAAAGAGGATCATGGAAGGTTGGATCAACTTGGGAATGGTGCTCCTGAAAGCGAATCGAGAAACGATTGGATCGGTTTCTTAACCCAGCGTCATACCACACCCTGGTGGAGGCGTCTGGTGACAAGGGAGCGGTCGGAGCGTGTCGTGCCCCTGCGAGCTGATGGAGGGGAATCACCCTTGTTTGTCTTACCGGGAGGATGGGCGGGAGAGAATGAACTGATGATTTTCGCGGCGATGCTGCCTGATTTGCCACCGGATTTACCTCTCTATGGACTTAAACAGGATTTTTCACTGCGACCGGAGCGTCTTGCATCAAGTGTTGCCGAAATCGCCCGGAACTTTTGGGTGGAAATTCGTAAGGTGCAACCCAAGGGACCCTACAACCTCATGGCTGAATGCATCGCAAGCGTGATTGCACTTGAGATGGCCCGACAGGTGGAAAAGATTGGAGAAACACTGAATCGAATCATTCTTCTGGATCCCCAGTTGCTCGACACGTCGAGGCTACAAGATGGCAACGCCTCCGGGGAACTTCCGGAGAATGTGAAACGCTACTACCGCATTCTTTCCGAGGGAAAACCGGCTAGTTACAGCGGGACTCTCTTCATTTTGGCAACGGAAGACGAAATCCCTCTTCGGAAACGCTTGAGTCAATGGAAGGCGTTTCAGGCTGAAAATCTTGTGATCAGGCGTCTGCCAGGAGATCATTTCAGTTACATCCGCAGCCACCGGAGAGAAGTGGCGCGGGAAATAGGAAACATTCTGCGTCCTAAAACGGCTATAACAGACCTTCCCTCAAGATCTGAGCTTTTTTTTGAGAGACTCAAGCCCTATTGACCCAGGACCTCAAAGACTTTGCCGTATCAGCTCTTGCTCCTCGATGATTCCTGAGGGGAAAAAAGGTGGGCCAAAAAGTTGAACCGCCAAGGCCAGCCTCAGCGCTTCTTCAACGGCTTTTCGAGTGCCTCGGCTTTGAGTTGAGCAACCGCATCCAGCCAATCCGTGTGGGAATCGCCATCCCAGCCCATCTGGTGGCGGCGCTCGGCGATGAAATAAGCTCGCAGGGAGATCGCCTCGTGAGAAATCTCTGGTTCGGGTGTCGTGCGCTTGGGCTCCAAGTTGAGCTTTGGCGCAAGCTTCGGAGTGCTTTTGCCAGCTGCCCTTTTCTTGCGAACAGCAGCTATCGGTTTCTCTGCAATCTTGGCTTTTGCCGAAACTGCCTTTTTAGGAGCCGTTGCTTTGATGCTGGATGGGGACTTTTTTGTGGCCATAGATGTTACTCCCTGAAAGCAAAGAGTATGCCGTTATTGAGGGGCGTCGACAGATTTTTTCTGCCAATTCCGTCATCTTGCGATGTACCTTAGGAGAATGAAGGAATTCCTCATCCGTTGGTTGATCACGACCCTGGCAGTCATGGGGGCTTCCCATGTCATTCCCGGGATCTCTTACAACTCGACAGAGACTTTGATTGGGGCGGCTTTACTTCTAGGAATCATCAATGCTTTGGTCCGCCCCGTACTCCTCCTGCTGAGTCTCCCTTTTATTATCGTGACGATGGGCTTCTTCATTTTGGTGATCAATGCTCTCTTACTTCTCTTCGTATCGGCCGTGGTTCCCGGATTCCATATCGACGGGTTTTGGAATGCCCTTTTTGCCGGAATCATCATCGGAATCATTAACTGGATCCTGAGCAGCTTCTTTCGTTCCAGCGATGGCAAGGTGCACCCTGTGACTTACCATCCGAGCATCAAGCAGGTGCAGGGTAGGGTGGTCTCCGAAGATTGAGAGAATGAGTATTCCTTTCTTCGACCATAACCCTGCCGCGCCAAAAGTCTGTGGGATCACGACCTCCGAGGATGCTCTTCGAACGATCGAGTCGGGAGCTGGAGCGCTCGGTTTTAATTTCTACCCCGCGTCACCGAGGTCGATCCAATCCGATAGCGACTTGAGCTGGATCTCGAAGCTGAAGGCTGACTACCCCGATATCGCCCTCGTGGCCGTCGTGGTGAACCCCGACGAAAAGCTCCTGCATCTCCTTCAGGCTATGGGCTGTTTCGACGCCATCCAGTTCCATGGCGATGAGACTCCTGAGTTTTGTGTTAGGGAGGGGGGCCGCTTTCCTCAATGGATCAAGGCCCTGCGTATCCGATCCGAATCTGACCTTGAGGCGGTCGACTCCTTCGCCACCAACTTTCTTCTGCTTGATGCTGCCGTGCCCGGAACCTACGGGGGGAGCGGTCACACCATCGATTGGAATCTTGCTTCCGGATTCGTGAAGGATCATCCGGAGAAGCGCGTGATTCTTGCTGGGGGTCTCACTCCCGAAAATGTGGCAGAAGCAGTGCAGGCCGTTCGCCCTCATGCTGCGGATGTCGCCAGCGGAGTCGAGTCCTCCCCGGGAGTGAAGGATCCGCAAAAAGTTCAATCCTTCATCACCGCGGCGTTGTCAGCCTAAGAAGACATAAGAGTTAATTTGGAACTCAAGAACTCATGAAGCTGAAGCATTCAAGATTGGTTAATGACTGAAGGGACTCGGGATGATTTCCCATAAGTCTTTATTCAAAAACTTTCCTGATTTCCTGAGTTCCAGATTTTAAGGTTTCTGTGCATTCTTTCCCGATGAGCAACACCTACCGCATTGCAGTATTGGCCGGAGACGGCATCGGACCCGAAGTCATGGCAGAGGCCGCGAAGGTCCTGCGTGCCGTCGAGAAGAAGTTCGGGTTCACACTTCAGGAGACGGCAATGCCCGTGGGTGGTGCGGGAATTGATCAGAAGGGGAAGGCTCTTCCCGACGAGACTCTGAATGTCTGCGAGGAGAGCGATGCGATCCTCTTTGGCTCCGTGGGTGGTCCCAAGTGGGAGAACCTCCCTCCGAACGAGCAGCCTGAGCGTGGAGCGCTTCTTCCGCTTCGAAAGCATTTCGGACTTTTCGCCAATCTCCGTCCCTGCATCTGCCTACCCGAGTTGGTGCATGCCTCACCGCTCCACCCCAATACGGTTGCCGGCGGTGTCGATGTCCTCTGTGTGCGCGAACTCACGGGGGGTCTCTACTTTGGCGAGCCGAAGTTCCTGAAAGACACGGGTGAGAACGAAGCCGATCCGATCGCAGTCGACACCATGGTCTACAAGAAGAGCGAGATCGAGCGGATCGCCCGCGTCGCCTTCGAGGCCGCCCGTGGCCGTGGGAAAAAGCTCACCTCCATCGACAAGGCCAATGTGCTCCAGAATGGCATTCTCTGGCGCCGCACCGTGAATGAGATTGCGAAGGAGTATCCCGATGTCCAGCTCTCCCATCTCTATGTCGATAACGCCGCGATGCAGCTTATTAAGAACCCAAAGCAGTTTGACGTCGTTCTGGCCGAGAACCTCTTCGGCGACATCCTAAGCGACGAGATGGCCATGATTTCAGGATCGCTCGGCATGCTTCCGAGTGCCAGCCTCGGCCAGTCCAAGGGTGAATCCCGCCGGTTCGGCATGTACGAGCCAAGCGGTGGCACGGCTCCCGACATTGCCGGCAAGGGAATCGCCAATCCAATCGCCCAGATCCTGAGCGCGGGTATGATGCTACGTCACTCGCTCAACGAGGTGGCTGCGGCTGATGCGATCGACGCGGCCGTCCGCACGGTCATTGCCTCCGGTCTTCGAACCGGCGACATCTGGTCCGAGGGAACGACGAAGGTGGGTACCTCTGCCATGGGTGACGCTATTGCGGCAGCCATCGCCTAGGGAACCGCGGTTCCCTACAACCTCCGCTGGGAAAATTCTTGCCAACCATGGCGGGTGACGGGCAATTTCCTTCATGGGCGCAACGCGTACTTCTCATCTCGATACTGCTTTTTACAGGGAATCGGATTCCTTCTTCACGGCGAATTCCGACGTCGGACTGACCTTCGATGATGTGACGCTGGCCACCCTCTATTCGGAGGTGCTTCCCAGTCAGACACAGCTTGATTCCAGACTGACGGATACCCTTCGTCTGAATATCCCCGTCGTCTCGGCCGACATGGATACGGTCACGGAGTCGCGACTTGCGATCGCCATGGCGCTCAACGGCGGTCTCGGACTCATCCACTACAACATGCCCGAGAAGGACCAATTGCATGAGGTCAGTCGGGTCAAATACCACGTGCAGGGATTGATCCAGGATCCCATCAAGGTCTCGCCCGACCAGTTAATCGGCGATGTCCTGAAACTCATCGAGGAGAAAGGTTTTGGTTTCAGCACGTTCCCTGTCGTGGATGCCCAGGGAAAGCTCATCGGCCTGCTCTCCGGTCACGTGGTCAGACCCCGCTATGCCTCGAAAAAAGTTTCCGAGGCTCTTACGCCTCGCAATCAGGTGCGCACCCTCTCCCGAAAGGAGCTTGGGAATGACCCCATCGCCGTAGCTGACAAGTTCTTCACCGAGCATGTCGGTATTCACAAGCTACTCGTGGTCGATGATGAGGATCGGCTTCATGGCCTGATCACCATGAGCGATGTGGAGAAGATCACTCAGGAACGGAAGGCGCAGTTCAAGCCCGCCCGCGATTCCCAGTTTCGCCTGATCTGCGGCGCTGCCGTCTCGGCGACCCGCAATGCCTTTGGAGAACTCGACCGTGAGCGGATTCTGGGCCATGTCGGAGCTCTTGTGGAGCGGGGCATCGATGTGGTGGCCGTATCGACGGCTCATGGTCATAGCAAGGGAGTCGGCGACACCGTGAGGGTCGTGCGCGACGCATTTCCAGGACTGCCGATCATCGCGGGCAACGTCACCAGTGCGGCTGGGGTGGAGTATCTTGCTGACTGCGGTGCGAACATTATCAAGATCGGTCAGGGGCCTGGTTCCATCTGCACCACACGCATCGTGGCGGGTGTCGGCATCCCTCAGATGACCGCCCTCTATGTCTGCTCGCAAGCTGCCAAAGCCAAGGGTGTCTCCATCCTTGCGGATGGTGGGATCACTAAGTCGGGTGATATCGTGAAGGCTCTTACTCTGGCCCAGGGGGTCATTTGCGGGGGCATGTTTGCCGGCTGCACCGAGTCCCCTGGTGAAGTCGTCGAGATCGGGGGAAAGCTTTACAAGCAATACCGCGGCATGGGGAGCCTCTCGGCGATGAAGGCCGGAAGTGCCGCCCGCTACGGCCATGACAAGGCCGACACCACGCGGAAAGTGGCCGCCGAGGGAGTCGAGGCACTGAAAGAGGCCTGTGGGCCTGTCGATCGAGTTTTGGCTACCCTTATCGGAGGCATCCAGAGTGGCATGGGGTATCTCGGAGCCGGCAACCTGGAGCAACTCCGTGAGAAGGCCCGCTACATCCGCGTCAGTCCCGCAGGCCAGCGAGAGGCTGCACCACATGATGTGGTGGAGCTCAAGACACGGAATTGATTCCCCGATTGCCCCTCATGAGGCACGGGGATAATGTCCGCGCGAGATGAATAGTGCTACTGGCAAAAAACCCTCGTTGCTATGGCTGGCAGCGCTTGGCGTCGTCTTTGGCGACATCGGCACAAGTCCGCTCTACGCATTTCAAACAGCGGTCAGTTTTACCGGGGCTGGTCATGCTGCCGGTGTAGCCTCGCTGATTATCTGGACCGTGATCCTGGTGGTGAGCGTGAAGTATGCCACAATCCTGATGAGGCAGGACTATAAGGGGCAGGGGGGAGTTTTCGCCCTCTTTGCACTTTTCAAGAAGTCCCAAGAGGGGAAACCGGTTGCCCTTGGCATCATGCTCACGGTTGCTTTCGGCGCATCACTCCTGCTTGGAGACGGAACGCTTACGCCTGCCATCTCCGTGCTGAGTGCCGTTGAGGGGATCGAGACGATTCACCCAGAACTGCAGCGCATCGCTCCCGGTCTCGCGGTTGTGATCCTGATCCTGCTTTTCGCCGTTCAGCGTTTCGGAACGGGCAGACTTGGAGTGATCTTCGGTCCTGTCATGATGCTTTGGTTTTTGGCCATTGGGGCCATGGGAATCGCGCAGATCATGATCCATCCCTCGATCCTGATTGCGTTGAATCCCATCAAGGGAATTGCCTTGCTTGCTTCCTCGGGTTGGCACGGGCTTGTCATCATGGGTGCGGTTGCGTTGGCTGTGACAGGAGCAGAGGCTCTCTATGCCGATCTGGCAAACTTTGGCAAGGGGCCGATTCTCGGAGCATGGTACGGTGTGGCTTTGCCGGCGCTGATGCTTAACTATCTAGGGCAGGCCTCCTTCGTGGAGCTTCACCAAGCAGATACAAGTCAGACAGGACTCTTTTTTCTGCTCTGCCCGATGGGTCTGAGAGCTCCCCTGATTCTCCTCGCCACTGTGGCCACCGTGATCGCCTCGCAGGCACTCATCACGGCGGTCTTCACGCTTTGCAGGCAGGCCAAATCGCTCGATCTTCTGCCCCCATTCATGACACGCCACACCAACTCCAAGGTGCGTGAACAGATCTATATTCCGAGCATGAATTTCTTCGTGGGTCTTGCCTGTGTCCTGCTGGTCGCGTTTTTCAAGACCAGTGCGTCGTTGGCCAATGCCTATGGTGTTGCGGTGACTGGGGCCATGGTCGTTACCTCGATTCTCTGGGGCACGGTCATGTTCTCATGCACGAAGGAATCGCGCTGTAAGAATGGTCTGATCCTTTGCGGACTACTCACTCTCGACATGGTTCTTTTTCTCTCCTGCATGACGAAATTTTTCCTGGGAGGCTATATTCCGTTCTGCTTCGCCCTGGCGGTGATGGTCTTGATGTTCACCTGGAACCGGGGCAGGAAACTCATCGGCGAGGCGGTGGGGGGATGTCCCTCCCCCGAGGAGCTTGGAAGAATGCTCGCGGTCCAAACGAGACCACGTGTTCCATGCACGAGGGTCTATATCACTCGTGAGAAGACCCATGAACATGCGGTCTACTCGATCATCGAGTTTCAGCGAAGGACGGGCTCGACGGCCGATACCGTCGTGATTCTGATGATTCCCTCCACATGGTCCAATCCGAACCATGCCATCGGGGATCCGATCATCAGGCGTCACGAGGGAGGACTCTGGGAGATCACCGTGCCCCATGGATACATGGTCGATGCCGATGTGCCGGCGAGTCTGATGGCTGCTGCAAATGCGAGCGCAGGGAGTTTTCGGTTTGATCCGGAGAATACCTATTACATCTACCCCAAAGAGTTGCCATCTCCCAATGGAACACTCCCGATGCCATCATGGCAGCGGCGTATTTATTCCTTCATTGTGAGAAATATCGTGCTTCCGGATGCTTTGAAAATCCCAGCTGATAAACTCCTTGTCTATTTTTCTTACATCAGTGCCAAGTAAGGAAAATCTTGATAAGCCGACCTCCCCCCCCCTCCCCATTCCGAGACATAAAAAAACCGGCGACCCTGGGATCGCCGGTTTTTTCTTGGAGTTTGATTTAAATCATCAGTTCAGCCACTGAACCTTTCCGGTCTGGAGGTTGTAGACGGCAGGAACGACCTTGATCTCTTTGGAGAGCGCCTTGAGAGAAGAATCATTCTTGATCCTCTCGGCCATGCGAAGGGCATTGCACTGGATCGAGTTGGCAAGCAGGTCACCTTTCTCCTTCTTGGCTTGAGCAACAGCAGGCTTGATCTGGTTGACGATGCTATTGATGTGAGCGGGCACGTGACCGCCGGCAACGGTGGCTTTCACGGCACCGCAGCTCTGGTGGCCCATCACGACGATCAGGCGAACACCGAGATGCTCGACGGCATACTCGACGCTTCCGAGTCCGATATCATCAACCACATTACCTGCCGTACGCACGACGAAGAGGCGATTCAGGTTCTGGTTAAAGATGATTTCCGGAGAAGTGCGGGAGTCCGAGCAAGTCACGATGGCCGCAATCGGGTGCTGGCTCTTGAAGGAGTCGGCACGTGCGGCTTCCGTGGGCTTTCCAGAACTCACGGGGGAGGCGACATAGGTGGCGTTGCCCTTCTTGAGAGTCGCCAAGGCGGACTCTGCGTTGACGACAGTGACTTCATTGGATGCGAATCCAACACCGGTCAGGGCAAGGAACGCTGCAAGGATAGGAAGAAGTTTTTTCATAAGATTCCGTTAAATGGGATTATTTTACCGATGTAAAGATTCTTAGAGTTACAGTTTTTACCAACCGAGGATCAGGGCGAAGACGAGCGGGGCGACGATTGAGGCGTCGGACTCGATGATGTGCTTCGGCGTGTTGATGCCGAGCTTGCCCCAGGTGATTTTCTCGTTCGGAACGGCGCCCGAGTAGCTGCCATAGCTCGTGGTCGAGTCGCTGATCTGGCAGAAGTAACCCCAGAGAGGAACCTCGGGACGCTGGAGATCCTGGTGAAGCATCGGAACCACGCAGATCGGGAAGTCACCGGCGATGCCGCCACCGATCTGGAAGAATCCGATCGAGCCATCCGGGGAGTCGGCATGTCGGCCCGTGCCCGCGCTTGAGGTGAGGGGCTTGGAGTTCTTCGTGTACCAGTCGGCGAGGGAGATCATGTACTCGATACCGGTGCGGACCGTGTGGACATTCTTCACGTCACCGCTGATCACGTGTCCTGCGTACATGTTTCCGAGGGTGGAGTCCTCCCAGCCTGGGACGAACATCGGCAGATTCTTCTTTGCGGCTTCCATCAGCCAGCTGTTCTTCGGGTCAATCTGATACTCCAGCTTACCGCCGAGCAGGATCCTGTACATGAACTCATGGGGGAAGAGACGCTCCCCCTTCTTGTCTGCTTCTTCCCATTCGGCAAGGACTGCTGCCTCGATCCGGCGCATCGCCTCCATCTCGGGAATGCAGGTATCAGTGACGCGGTTCATGTGGCGCTCGAGCAGGGCCACCTCGTCGGCGCCAGTCAGATCGCGGTAGTTCGGTACGCGCTCGTAGAAATCATGAGCCACCAGATTGAAGACATCCTCCTCAAGGTTCGCGCCCGTGCAGCAGATGGCATGGACCTTGTCCTGGCGGATCATCTCAGCAAGCGAGAGGCCGAGTTCGGCAGTACTCATCGCCCCTGCCATCGTGAGAAACATCGAACCACCCTTTTGGAGGTGAGCGGTGTAGCTGTGAGCGGCATCCTTCAACGCTGCAGCATTGAAGTGGCGGTAGTGATGCTCGATGAAGTTGGAGATGGGGCCTGTGGTGGACATGGGCGAAACTTAAAGGGTCGGTGAGAGCAAGGCAATCAGTCTGGAATAAAAAAAGGCCGCGCAGGTAAACCCACGCGGCCTCTATTCAAGATTTTAAGTTGTGCTTCGAGCCAGATCAGTTGGAGATCTTGCGCTCGACGGTGCTTGCTGCCTTCGTCACATCATGGCCCGCGGCGCTCACATCCTGGCCGGCACCCTTGATGGTGTTGCAGGAGGAGAGGGAGAGGGCGGCAAGTGCTAGAAGGGTTAAGGAGAGGAGGTGTTTCATAGGACTCTAGAAGTGCCAAAAATTATGATTCTTGGGAAGGCTACTCTTGTGAAGAGCTCTATGACACAGAGAGTGCCGCTCGCTGGCTTGCCTGCCGTTCCACCACCTCTGGAATAACAACGGCACCTGGTGGTGCCACCACACTGAGCACCTGCCCGAGTTCACAAAGCGCCGTGTGCGGAGAATCCTCCACACCAGCGACTCGGGCATCGCCCGCGTCCTTCGCGACAGCCTTCTCTGCAATCTCACCCCGCAATTGCATTACTAGTAGGGTTTGCCAATCATAACCCTCGTGCAACTGGCCTCCCTATTCTCACCTGCAACGGTGGATCGTCTCAGGGTTTTTATTCGAGAGAGGCGTCGGGTTCTTATTCGGACTGCGATCGTCATTGCGATCCTGATCGGGATTCGTCTTTTGCTTCCTTCGCTCATCGAGCGAGGGGTCGCTTACGGATCGCGTTACTACCTCGGTCTGCCGGCTCGGATCAACAAGGTCGAATTGTCGCTCCTCAAGGGGAAAATCGCGCTTGAGGGGGTCAATGTGGCGAGCGTGCCGGATCAAGTCACCCCCCTCAAAGCAGCCCTCAATCCGCCGCTCATCGATCCCTCCTCCACGCTGATTCATTGCCAACGGATTTCAGTGCGCCTTGCTTGGTTATCTCTCCTGAAGAAAACCGTACGTTTCACAGAGGTCTCCATTGACTCTCCCTCGGTCCACTTACTCCGCGAGGAGGGGGGACTTATTGATCCTCTGAGCCATGCAAAGCCTCTAAGCCCTCCTCCAAAGAAGGAGATCAAGGAGACGGTCAAAGCTCCCGAAAAACCCTCGTCGAAGCCATGGGCGATCGTGATCAACCACTTCGCGCTGAGGTCTCCTAATCTGCTCATCGTTGATCCCGCTCTTGGAAAGAACCTCCTGGAGTTCTCCTTGCAGCAATTCACGCTCGAAGATCTCTCGGTCCGCGGCAGTGATCTCGGTCTCGGAACCGTCGGTATTCAAGGAACCGTGTTGCGGGTGCAAAAGGATCTCCTGCTAGCAGGTCAATCTGCCGCCGGGACTCCTCCGAAAGCTTCTTCAAAAACAACTTCGACTCAGAATCCCAAGGCATCAGCTGATTCGTCGGCGATCGGGTATCAGGTCAAAAAAATCGATATCGCTCACACCAAGTTCACGTGGATTACCAAGGAGGGGCCGCTCGATGTGATGATCACTCTGAAGGCGTCCAATGTGACAGCCGATCAGGGGAAAACCTTCCCGATCTCACTCGCTCTTGAAATCGCAAACGGGACCATTGGTTTGGATGGTGACGTGGGAATTCTGCCTCCCTCCTATTCCGGAAAGTTCACCTGGAGCAATCTCCCGATCCCTCCGCTCCTGCTCGCCTCCCTGCCTGAACTGGCTGCATGGCTGCGCTCGGCTGATTCGAGTGGCGAGCTGAGAATCGATACGGATATCCCAGGATTTCGCGGCCCACCCTCCATCAGACTCTCTGGTCGAACCACGACGGATTCCCTTTCCATCTCCGATCCGGGTAACAAGGAACTCTCCTTCGGTTGGAAGCAGCTTGAGGTCGTGATGAACGAGGCCGTGATCCCGATTCCCAACGGTGCCAAATCCCTGCCTGCCACAAAGCTGGATTTTGCACTCATCAGGCTTGTCGATCCGAAGATCAACTACACGCACCCCGCTACCGCACTCAATGCGCTGCTCGGAAGCTCCTCAAGCACCAATGACGCGAGCTACAATGTCTCGAACGCAACCAGCGCGAGCATGTCGAACCCGCCCGCTCCGGCTTCGTCGGGATCCTCACCGGTAGAGGCCAAGATCGCCCAGCTAGAACTCACCGGAGGCAGCATCGAGGTGAATAACACGACCGTGCAGCCAACAGCTGTTTCCACGATCAGCGGCCTCTCCATCTCCCTCCAAGGAGTTAACTACCCCGATCCCTCGGTCGATAAGATCAGCATCCAGGCAATCCTCCCCACGAATTCGATGCTCTCCATTGACGGGACCCTGAAGCCCGGAAATGTCGGAAGCTACACCGTTTCCCTCAAAAGCTTGGATCTGCCCCCCTTCTCGCCTTATGCGGGAGCTGCCGGGGCGTCACTCGACTCGGGTCAGATTTCCGTCACCACAAAGCTGAATACCCAGGGATCCATCATGCAGATCGACAGCGATCTGGTGTTGAACAGGTTCGGCATCTCGCTGCGCGATCCGAGCTCATTTACCCGGATGTTCGGGGTGCCAATCGATCTCACGATCGCCCTGCTGAGCGACCCTTCCGGCGATATCAAACTCACCGTGCCGTTACGCGTTGATGAGAAGGGATCAACGGTCTCATTCGGACCGGTCATTGCGTCAGCACTCAAGAGTGCCATCCTTGGGGCAATCTCCACACCGCTGAAGCTGCTCGGAGGGTCATTCGAAGGCAAATCGGCATCCGACCCCGGTACGTTCTCCATCACCCCGATCAAGAGCCCCGCCGGCAGTCCGGATCTCGATCCGAGCGCTTCGGGGCGTGTGGAGGGACTTGTGAAGCTCTTGGCACAGCGGCCCTCAATGGGACTCATGCTGCGCGGACGCACCAGCACGGACGACCGTCCCTTGGTTGCGGAGCAACTACTTTTCGAACAAGTGAAGCAGGGCAAAGGATTGCCGGAACTCGCGGGAACGGGATTCTTTGACCACCTCAAGATCAAGCAACTCCTCTCTAGGCGAAATAAGGATAAGTCAGCCTCCGTCTCGGTGAAGGATCAGCCTCTCTTCAACCGGTATCTCGCCGCCGTTGAGATTCCGGAGGATCGCCTCGATACACTGGCAAAGCTTCGCGCCGAGAAGGTCAGGGAGATGCTCATTGCCAAAGGAGTCAGTGCGGCACGGATCAGCATTGGAAATCGCGAGGCCGTGGGGGAGGGAGGAGTGGTCATTTCCTTCCTGCCTCAGCATGGTGCCCCGTCGGCATCAAAGTGATCCCACTGCCCCAATATCCCATAGCCTATTTCCTATCTCCCATCCTTATGACACACACGGCGGGACTTGCCGTCTTGCAACGCCCACTGCCATCTGCTGTACTAGTATCAACATCAGGAATGCCTTTGGGTGATACCAAAGGATGCCAACCGGGGACGGAGAAATCCCACGGTGGCTGAGCGAAGCGATTCGCTCGATGTGCGGAGGGAGAAATCCTCCGAACAAAAATCTCTCCAGGCTTTACCTAAGCGCCCTTCCTGATCCTCCGATCAACGGGGCGCTTTTTTGTTGCCCGGGTTCCTGGTGTGACCACCCACACATCACGGCCCACATGAGCGCAGCGAATACAGTTCAACTGAGCACAGCAACAGCAGCCTTCGAATCGATCGACAAGCCAGTCCTTTCCATCAGCACCACAGAGAACCCGTTCCACCATCTCTGGAACAACAATGGCACCTGGTGGTGCCACTACACCGAGCACCTGCCCGATTTCACAAAGCGTCGTGTGCGGAGAAGTCTCCACACTAGCGACTCAGGCATTGCCCGCGTCCTTCGCGACAGTCTTCTGTGTGAGGCCACCCACTACGAGGACTGAACTCCCGGAGGGGGCTTGACAACATCCCCTTAGGGTACAGGGAGATGTTTTTTCCCCGTAATCACATCCAACCAACACAATGCCTATGCCAAGAGACACCACCCCGAAATCCACCACCAAGACCACTCCAGCGCACAACTTCTTTGCGATCTTCAGCGACATCCATGCAAATATCGATGCCTTGGATGCCGTGATGAAGGATATCACTGACTTCCCTGTGCGTGGGATGTTCTGCCTGGGGGATATCGTGGGCTATGGGTCTGAGCCGGGGGCGTGCGTCAGGAGGGTGATCGAGACATGTTCCGCGACCGTCCTTGGTAACCACGAGGCGATGCTTCTCCTGGTGGACAAGATCCTCGAGGAGGATTGGGAGGCTTCCGTGGGGCAGCCCCTCAAGATCGCCAAGGCACAGATCCCCGTGCAAGACCTCTCCTGGCTCAAGGACCTCCCCATCACCGTGGATCTCGACCCTATCACCCTATCCCACGCCTCCCTGAACGAGCCACCCGAGTTTAACTATATCTACGAGACCACCGAGGCCGAGGCCCACTTTGCGGCCCAGACCACCTTCATCAGCTTTAACGGACACACCCATGTCCCGGGGATCTGGGAGGAGAATCCTGAGACCCTCGGTGTCCGCTGCCTGAAGCCCTCCGATCAACCCATCCGCCTCGATCCCTCCAAGCGCTACACCGTCAATGTCGGCTCGGTGGGCCAGCCTCGGGACGGCGATCCCAGAGCGTCCTACGCCCTCTACGACTACGAGCAGCACATCCTTTTCATGCGCCGTGTGGAATACGACATCAAGAAGGCCCAGGCTCGGTACAGGAGAGCAGGCCTTCCCGCTCACAACGCCTTCCGCCTGGCCAAGGCCGAGTGATGAACGCGTCCACGACTTACTCAGCGTTGTTCTCTCAGGCTTCTTCTGATCGAGGTGGGATCCCTGCGGGCATCGAGCACCCGGAACACCGTCGCCTCCTCATCCGAGACGCGGTAGTAGATGCAGTAGGGGAATCTCTGGACCACCATCCGGTGGTATCCGAATCTCATCGGATGAATCCCTGCGTACAGAGTGAGGGAATCAATCTCGGAGAAAAGAGAATCGAAAAAATAGTCTCCAATACCATCGGATTGGCTGTCGTAGAACTCCCTTGCTGTGGCCAGATCCTCGAGGGCAAACCGCAGAATCCTGATCCTCATTCAAACCTGGCCCGAAGCTCCTTCTTGGCAACCTGCCAATCCAAGACCTCAACTTTGCCTGCAGTCAGTGCGACTTCTGTCTTGAGGAGCTCCTCTCCATGCCAAGCGGGGCTTTCAAGGGAGTCGCTATCCGCAGCCAGATCAGCCCAGAGGGCTTCGATGATCTTCAGCTTTTCAGCCGATGGAAGCAGGTGGAGCTCAGCAACGGTCATGGATCACCACTACTCCTCAATGTCCGACCCGTCAACTTCCTCCCTTCCTCCGGGGCTACCTACGGTAGTCTTGCGCGCCCGTACCCACCGGCTTGTTTCTCGACCTCTCTCCTCTCAACTTCACGTCTGACTGAAACCTAACAGACTAATAGTCTTCAGCCTAAAAGCCTATTTTAGGCCTAGGACACCCAGTGACCTGTCTATCGTGGCATCATCAGCTTCTCTCCTCTTCTTTCTTCCTAATTGTCTAACAGCCTATAGCCTAGAACCTATAACTCACACCAACCCTCAACCTCGTCCCGACCATGTCCTCTGAATATTCCGCACCATTCCAAGCCATCATCGACTACCTGGAACTGAAGGATTTCAGCTACACACCCTACCCCGAGGAGCAGCGTGTCTCGCTCACCATGAGCGGCAAGAATGCAAATTACCGTTTCGGCTCCCGGATCACCCATGATGGGGAATATTTCCAAGTCACCGCCTTCTACCCCTTCTTCGTCCGCGATGAGAAGCTACGAACCTCCGTGGCCGAGCTCCTCACTCGTGCCAACTACAACATGCCCGTTGGCAAATTCGAGATGGACATGAAGGACGGCGAGATTCGTTTTCACATAACCCATATTTTTGATGGAAGCTCACTCTCAGCTGAGATCGTGGAGCGTCTCTTCATGACCGCCTACTTCACGATCGACCGGTACTTCCCGGCGTTTATGCAGCACATCCATGCCGGTTATACCCCGGAGGATGCCGTCTTCCACGCCGAACTCGATACCCATGCAGAGACAGTGCAGGAGGCCCCGAAGAAAACCGAAAAGCCCAAGTCCACTCCCTCAGCCACAGCCGAGGAGAAGCCACGTGCCAAGAGGGTCTCACGCAGGAAACCCTCCGGAGACCACGACAGCCCCCAGGGGGATTTGCCTCTCTGATAGGCTTCTTTTTGCCTCAGATTAATCTCCCTCGCGTCTCATGCTGTCTTCCCCTGAATCATGATTACCTCTTTTAAGGACGCCGAGACGCAAAGACTCCACGAGACCGGATCGAGTGCCCGATTTTCCGGTATTGCCCGCGTTGCGCTTCGCAAGCTCATCCAACTGGATGCTGCAGGACAACTTTCAGACCTTAGGGTCCCGCCAGGCAATCGTCTTGAGGTCCTTAGGGGTAACCGCTCAGGCAAGCATTCAATCCGAATCAATGACCAGTGGAGAATTTGTTTCCGCTGGGAGGGGGTTGATGCTTCCGAGGTCGAGATTTGCGACTACCATTGACATTACCCTATAACGCTATACGCTATAGTATATGAAGCCTGTAACACCTGGTGAAATCCTTCTCGAGGAGTATCTCGTTCCACTATCACTTTCGCAGAATGCGCTTGGACGTGCCATTGGCGTCTCTCCTCGAGCTATTAACGAGATCGTACTTGGCAAGCGATCCATTACTCCCGAAATGTCCATCAGATTGGGCAAATTCTTTGGACAGACTTCCGAGTTCTGGTTCCGTATCCAGAGCAACTGCGACTTCCGTCTCTTGAGGAAGAAAGAGAGGATGCTTACCGCCAAAGTTCGTCCCTTGTCAGAGCTTCAAGCCGCCTAGGACACTTGGTGACCTATCGGGGTGATAGGATTTTTTGATGATTCTGGGATTCCCCCTAGCAGTCTAAAAGACTTCAGCCTAACCACCTCATCCCATGGGATTTTTTAGATTCAGAAGATCGATTAAACTCTTCCCCGGGGTTCGTTGGAACTTAGGTTCCAAGAGTTCCTCCCTCAGCATCGGGGGTAGGGGAGCCCACTACACCTTCGGCAGTTCCGGTAGCAGATTCACGGCCGGCATTCCCGGTACCGGACTTTCGTATACGGATATCCATAGCAGTCATAAGCGGGTTGCCGCCCGACACCCTCATATTCCCGAACCCTCCGAGGAGTGGGTCAGGAATAACCGGGTCAACATGACCCTCCATACCCCCGATCGCCAACCCGGGGAACCCCCCATACGACCCGATCAAGTTGATACCATCCGAGGCCTTCTCCCCGACCTGGACTTTTCTCAACTCAAAGACTTTGGGGAAACGCAGGCAGATAACCTCATCGGCCAGATCCGGTTCCAGCAGAGGGAAGTCTCCAAGACCCTGCTCAAGAAATTCTACGCCGGCCACGGCCATGCCATCCCTGATGACTTCATCGACCACTGCTACGATCACCCCGATCAGCCTTATCATGCACCTAGAAAGTGGGGCTGCGGCACCTGGCTCATTATTGGGATAGCGCTCTGGGTTTTGATATCCCTCCTCCACAAATGAACGATGAAGGGAGGCTTGGGATTCGTGCGCGTCCACCTCGAGCGGATTGACTCTCTTCTGATGCGCTAGAGAGAAATCTTTTTGCTGTAGATGGGAAGATTTTCTGTCAAATTAACAGCATGAGCACAAAGTTCGTGGGTTCTCCTTTGGCAGGCAAAAAAGCTGCCATTGCCAAGAGGAAGATTTCCATCCTCCGGTCCAATGCCATTGTTGTTCTGGAGGGCTATAAGCCAACAAAGCTCGATCGTGAGTTGGACCTACAATTTATCTCAGGTCGCATCACCCGTTACCAAGCTATTGCTCGAATTAATAAGGAGGCTCGCCTTCTGGCAAAGAAGTCGAAGGACCGCGTGCTGGTAGCGTGATGGCGGCGTATGGCCCGGAGGGATTGCCGGATCCGTATGCGTGGCCTGGAAGCCATGTTCTAAAGAACAAGTGGGGGATCACCGACGGGCATGATCTTGCAGTCATGGAGTTGAGCTCCACTCGTTTCAGGATCGATCAGTTAAGAGAGCGACCGATAAAAGGGAAGTTTGATCTCAAACACCTTCAAGCAATCCATAGGCATATCTTTCAGGATGTCTACGAGTGGGCTGGCGAGTTGAGGGGTGGTGCGCTCTCCAAAGGTGCGAACCTCTTTGCTCAGCCCGAACATCTCACCTCCTATGGAGCGAAAGTTTTTGGAGCTTTGCAGAGTGAAAACTGTCTCAAGGGAATGACTCGCGAGGCGTTTCTGGATCGTCTTGCTCATCATTTTGGAGAAATCAATGCCCTTCACCCATTTCGCGAAGGAAATGGTAGAGCACTGCAAACATTCCTCTCTCAACTATCTGTAGAAGCAGGTTGGGAACTGGATTTTACAAAAGTTGATCGGGAAAAATGGAATGATGCGGCTAGTAAAAGTTTCTCCGAGTCTCCACGGAAAAT
>CAIKYN010000377.1 GCA_903831635.1 uncultured Spartobacteria bacterium | reverse complement strand
GGTCTTCATGGGGATGGGAGAGCCGATGGCGAACTACAAGAACTGGCTGCAGGCTGTCTCCATCCTGAACGCCCCCTGGGGAGTCGGGCTCGGTGCCCGCAAGATGACGGTCTCCACTAGCGGCCTCGTTCCCCGGATTCGTGATCTTGCGGATCAGTCTCTCCAGATCAGACTGGCTATCTCCCTGCACGGGGCCAGTGACGAGGTCCGTAGCCAGATCATGCCGGTGAACAAGAAACATCCCGTAGCCGAGTTGATGGATGCCTGCGCCTACTACGGCGATCGGAAGAAGCAGATGATCACTTTCGAGTACATCCTGATCGAGGGAGTGAATGATGCCCCGTCCGAGGCACGCCTGCTGGCCGAACGGGCGAGGGGACTACGCGCCAAAATCAATCTCATCCCCTACAACACCGTCGAGGGGCTTCCTTGGAAACGACCATCGGAGCCTGTACAGGAGGAGTTTCTTTCCATCCTTCGAGACCGTGGCATCGCGGCAACCATCAGACGTGAAAAGGGGCATGATATTGACGCTGCCTGCGGTCAACTCAGACGTCGGATTTCTTCAGAGGCTTTGTCAGCTTCCAAGTCATGAACAGGACCATCATCATCGGTGACGTGCATGGTTGCTCTTCGGAGTTGGAGTCGCTGCTGAAGAAACTCGAAGTGACCAAGGAGGATGAGCTTATTGCCGTGGGGGATCTCGTTCGTAAGGGGCCGGATTCTGGTTCCGTTATCTCCTGGGCGATGGAGACCCCGAATCTGCGCTGTGTCCTGGGAAATCATGAAACGCGCCTTCTCGACCGATGGGTTGCCGGGGAAGCTCCTGACCGGGGTTCTCCTGACGAGGAAATTCTCAGGCAACTGGGCGACCGATATGATGAGGCAATGGCATTCATCAAGTCGTGGCCACTCTACCTCGAACGGGATGGATTTTTTGTGGTCCATGCCGGAATCGACCCGCGCGTCCCGACCTTGGAACAACAATCGCGCCGCGATCTCACCACCATTCGCGTGCCCGATGGGATGAGCATTCCCTGGTATGAGGCTTATACGGAGGATCGGTTGGCGGTCTTTGGTCATTGGGCCCGGCCAGAGCCAATCATCCGTCCGAATGCCATTGGTCTCGATACCGGATGTGTCTATGGGGGGGCGCTTACCGCTCTGGTCCTGCCGGAAAAACGCCTTGTCAGCGTGCCTGCTGCTCAGGAATACCAGAGACACGCCGCATGGAATTAACCGAGACAGCCATTCCTGAATCCCAGCACCCGATCCGTCTGACCGGGTTTCTCGGAGGCGTGTTCCTCACGCAGTTGGTCGATAGTGCCCTGCATCTTGCCCAACCTTTGCTGCTGGCGAAACTCTCCGGTTCACTCGGCGGGGCGGCCTTTTTCTCCGCATTTGATACCGGGATCCACATGGTCGGAACCTACATCGGCGGATGGCCTACCGAGAAATTCGGTGCTCGCCGCGTCCTCGTGGTGGCCACCTTTCTGAGGGCCGTGGCGTTAGCCGGAGTCCCTATTGCCATGCTCTGCGGTTTTCTGAGTCTCTGGTGGGCGATGGGTTGCTACACGTTGGAGGCCTTGATTCGCGGCTTTGTCGATACCTCGGTGCACACCATCCCTCTGGAGCTAGCGCGTCATCGTGCCGATCAACTCGACAGGATCAATTCACGCTACGAACTGACGTTTGACATCGGGGGAGTCGCAGGCCCGTTGATTCTAGGGGGACTCATGATCTGGGGAGGGAAGATTGTTCCCCACATCATGATACCGGTTGGCTTCGTTCTTTCCTCGGCGACCTACTTCTTCATTCCTGAGAGAACCGGAGGGAAGAACAAAGGTGTGGTCCATCACTCCCACGGTGGCACTTGGACAGGCATCAAATATATCTTCACTCGCCAATCGCTTCTCATCACCTGTATCGGTCTGATGTCGTTCAATATCTACCCGCTGCGTAAGCTCCTGAGTGCTTTCTTTGCCAAGAGTCTCCTGCATAAGTCATCCTCTGTTGGGCAGATCGGTGCCGCCTTCGCGCTTGGAGGTGTCGTGGGTGCTCTGATTTATGCAGTCACGAAGCATCATAATTCCGGAGCCAAGTGGGTCGCTCTGGGGGCTGTCGGAACATTCATCCTCGCCATCGGGTGGTTGCCTGCAAATCTCTGGGTAATGACAGTGGTGGTCTTTCTGTTTGCCGTGGCCAATGTCTGCGCCCGCTTGACTCTGACAAAGAAAAGGCAGGAACTCACCCCGCTTGAACATGCGGGCGGCGTTACCTCCGCCTCTCAGTTCGGTGTGAATGCGGTTTCGGTAGTCATCAAGGCCATTATCGGCGCGGCCTTCTCGATAGGTTTGGGGGCCTACGGAGCCTTTGCCGTAGTGGGTGGAATCCTTGGACTCATGGGAGTAGGTCAGTTTGTGCTATCAAGGCATATGCCAAAGCTCCGACCTCACCAGTCCTAGGGAAACGCTTATTTAATCCCATGGCGGCCGCTGAAGAGCAGTTGCTGATTTTTGAAGGCACGAGTGCTGGGCGATACCCGCAGCGGTCTCGCCCGAGCAAGCAACGCCACAAAAATCGACAAATGGTGTCAGCCCTTCGGGTTGCGGAGATAATAGGCCGGGTGCTGTGTTGGCTTCGCGGTTACAGCCCGCAGAGGGGATGCGCCCGCGAAGCCGCCTTACCCGCGGCCCATTGCTTGCCCGGCCGTTGCTGCGCATCCGTTACGGCTTCCCGCAACGGCCTCTATGCGATTAAATCAGCGCTTCCCTAGGGAAGCAAAGCGAGGGCTCAGAGTGTCATCGACTGATTCTCGTAAATCCCGGTCGGCACGGTTTTCGGTGTGCGGCTTGGGTTTTCAATACTCACGTCGCCGCAGAGAACAACACCCGGTTCAAAGTGGACGGGACCTTGGATCGTCAGGGAGCGACAGTTGATAAGACTCGGAATTCCAAGGGATTCTATTCCATCCACCAGTTTATATTCCTCCGAGAGGGTGATCAACGGAGGGATTCCCTGCCGCGAAGCTGCCAGGCGCACTTGACCATCAGCTAGGACTTCGTAGGCGTCCGAGCGCAGGGCAAAAAGATCGGATGTGGTTTTTACCGGGGCAAATCGATTGCGCGGCACTTCGATGGCCTGTGCACCTTGGAAACATTCGATTGCCGCACCCATCGCGGTTTCCAACTGAACGACTTTGGGTGAGTTTTTATCCCTCGGATCTACGGTCTTGGTGTTCCGGATCATCGGCAGGGGAAGTGTTCCCCCATCTGCCTCAAGTTGCTTCTTGAGGAGGTCAAGGCGCATCCAAAGGCTGTTTGTATTAAAATATCGATGCCGATCGATGTCCTGGAAAGCTTCGAGATCAGCATCAGGGCACTGTGCGACCTCACGTAAAAGCAGACGTCCATCATCTCTTCTGACTGCGAGATGACCTCCTTTGCGGTCGGCGCCTGTTCGTCGAGTAACTTCCATGAGGAAAGGGGCCCCGGAGTCCGCAAAGAACTGCAGAATGGTCGGATCAAGAATCGCCCCCAGGTTGTCAGAGTTTGAGACAAAGGCGTATTTGACTCCATCGGCCAGCAAGCGGTCGAGCCATCCGCTGCCCACCAATGCCGGGTAGAGATCACCGTGACCCGGGGGACACCATTCCAGATCGGGATCGGCTGGCCACTGAATCGGCTCCATGGATGCCGCGTCGATCTTAGGGATTTGATTCTGCATCAGTTCTACTTCGGAGGCTTCATCCAGTCCTGCGTCCCGGTATGCAGACAAATGAGCCAGGGTTTCCCTGCTGGTGCTGAAACTATTCATCAGCAGGAGGCGCACCGCAGCGCCGCTTGATCTCCGCAAATCCTGGATCTGTCTCACCATCAGATCCAGAAAGTTCATCGAGTCCCGAACGGGAAGAAGGCTTTTCGGGCCCTGCAAACCCATGCCTGTTCCCAAGCCTCCATTGAGCTTGATCACCACCACTTGAGACATCAGTACTGCATCGGGATTGTTCCCGTTGGAGATCTCCTGCAGTGATGCTATCCCTTCGGCAGGAACGATAGTTTCTTCGGGAATCAGGCCGCTCTCGTTGCGGACCAGGGCCTCGTAGTTTCGTTGAAAGGATCGGATCACTGCCTTTCCCATTCCAGCGGCGACCATTTTGTTCTCAAATGCGGCAAATCTTTCCATAGTCTGGGAGCTTTCATTCATGAATGACTGAGCGAGATTCAAGGGTCACGCCGAAAAGTCATCTCTTCGAACTAGTCACTGTATTGAGAAAGCGTTGCCGATGCGTCCGTGCTGGGCTATCCAAGGAGACCACATTCCTGGTATCCCAATCCATTTTTTATCTTTTATGACCACTTCCACTCATCCCCTTCAAGATCAAGTCGCCATTGTCACCGGAGCCGGTCGCGGCATTGGTGAATCCATCGCCCGTTACTTTGTCGAGGCAGGAGCCAAGGTTGCTGTCGTGAGTCGCAGCGAGGCCAACTCCTCCAAGGTGGCTGCTGCATTGGAAGCGATCCGTCCCGGATCAGCCAAGGGATACGCCGTCGATGTGGCTGACTTTGACGCCGTCCAGAAGGTAGGAGAGCAGATTGTGGCCGACTTCGGTCGCGCCGATATTCTCGTCAACAATGCCGGAATCACACGGGACAACCTCCTGATGCGCATGTCCTCCGAGGAGTGGGATGCTGTTCTCGACACCAATCTCAAGGGGGCCTTCAACTTCGTCCGCTCGGTCCTCCGGACCATGGTCAAGCAGCGCTCCGGACGCATTATCAATATCAGCTCCGTCAGCGGCCTGATGGGGCTTGCCGGTCAGACCAATTACGCCGCCAGCAAGGCCGGTATGATCGGTCTCACCAAGGCCCTCGCCAAGGAAGTCGCCAGTCGTGGCATCACGGTCAATGTCGTGGCTCCCGGATTCATCGAGACTGACATGACCGCCGTCCTGAATGAGGAGGTCCGCAAGGGTGCTCTGGCACAGATCCCGCTCTCCCGCTTCGGCCAGCCCGAAGATATCGCGGCAACGGTTGCCTTCCTCTGCAGCCCTGCCGCCGGATACATCACCGGACAGGTTTTGGCAGTCGACGGCGGCATGTCGATGTAACTCGGCGAAGCCTCGAGACTGAAGCTGTTTAGACTGAAGGCTGAAGGGAAATACAAAAAACTTCATCCGCCTCAGTTCTGCTTTCAATCTCCCAGCCTAATAGTCCTTAGTCTTCAGTCTAAATTCCTAAAATGCTTCTTCATCTTCTACGACATGCAGAGGCGGAGCCCTACCAGGCAGATGACTTTTCCCGAAGCCTGACGGAGAAGGGATCGAAGCAAGCGCGCAAGATCGGGTGCTTCATGAAAGAGCAGTGCCTTCGGCCTGATATCATTCTGACGAGTCCTGTCGTTCGTGCGCGACAGACAGCGGAGGTTGTTTCAAGACTTTTAGGGAAAGCCGCTCTGACGGAAGTTCCGTGGGCGGCCTGCGGGATGAGTCCCGATACGGCACTGGCCGAGCTTTCCGGCTTTGCAAAGCTGGGTTCAGTTCTCCTAGTCGGGCATGAACCGGATTTCAGCCTTCTGATTGCCTCGTTGATCGGACTGGGTCGAAGTGAATCCCTTCAAGTGGCCAAAGCCTCACTCATCGGCGTGAACCTCCCGCGACTCCAGTTTGGATCGGGGGAACTCCAGTATCTTCTGCCCGTGAAGTTTCTCTAAAAGTATTCTCATGAAAACGCTCCTTCTCACCAACGAATATCCTCCACACATTTACGGAGGTGCCGGTGTTCACGTCGACTATCTGAGCCGTGAACTCGCTAAGCTCATGGAGGTCGAGGTTCGCTGCTTCGGCGATCAGGATGAGAGAATTGGGAATATCCAAGTCGAGGGCTTTGGATTGGGGACTCCGGAAATGAAATGTCCGAAGCCGTTGCAGAGTCCCCTGGGGGCATCACGGCGATGTGTTGATTTTAATGGGGCAGGAATCACCGCCGATCTTGTCCATTGCCACACCTGGTACACACATTTGGGCGGTATCATGGCAAAGCTGAACTATGGCATTCCCCTGGTCATCACCGTTCATTCCCTGGAGCCTCTGCGCCCCTGGAAGCGTGAACAACTCGGTGGTGGCTATGACTTCAGTCTCTGGGTCGAGAAGACAGCTCTTGAAATGGCTGATGCCGTGATCGCTGTCTCCGAGGAGACCCGAAAGGATGTCCTTTCACTCTTCAAGGTGAAAGAGGAGCGCCTCAGCGTGATCCACAACGGCATCGATCTGAACGAATACCGCCCCACTGAGAACCCTGAGGTTCTCCGATCGCTTGGTGTGGATCCCGATCGCCCCTATGTCCTCTTTGTCGGTCGTATCACTCGACAGAAGGGGATCATCCATCTGGTGAGAGCAATCCGTCATCTGAATCCCGGTTTCCAGGTGGTGCTTTGCGCGGGTGCTCCAGACACTCCGGAGATCGCCGCCGAGATGCAGCAGGCCATCGCGGTCGCTCGGGAGCATCATGGTGAGATTGTCTGGATCGAGAAGATGGTGACCCGTCCTGAGGCGATCGTTCTCTATTCAGGTGCCTCAGTTTTTGTCTGCCCTTCGATCTATGAGCCTTTCGGTATCATCAATCTCGAGGCTATGGCCTGCGGGACTCCCGTAGTGGCTAGCGCTGTGGGTGGCATCAAAGAGGTTGTCGTCGATGGAGAGACCGGATTCCTGATCCCGCTGGCTCAGATGACCGAGAGCCCGTTTGAGGCAACTGATCCAGCTGCCTTTGCTGCCGATCTAGCTGCGAAGATCAACCTCCTCATGGCCGATCCCGAGCTTGCCTCGAAAATGGGTGTGGCCGGGCGGAAACGTGCCGAGGAGTTCTTTGGCTGGGATGCGATTGCCCGCAAAACTGAGCGACTTTACGCCAAGCTTCTGCAAAGGTAACTGAATGTTCATTGATCGAGTCAGGGTTCACGCCAAGGCAGGAGACGGAGGCGATGGTTCCGCCAGCTTCCGTCGTGAGAAATTCATTCCCAAGGGAGGTCCCGATGGGGGTGACGGTGGCGATGGTGGGGATGTCATTCTCCGTGCTGATAATCATGTCGATCAGTTGGCCAATCTTTTCTTTGAACCCATCCTCAAGGCCAAGCCGGGTGGCAAGGGATCCTTTCGTCAACGACATGGCAAGTCGGCACCCGATCTCGTGGTTCCTGTTCCGGTCGGCACGCTGGTCTACCGCTTCCCGACTCCAGCGCCTCATGACCCCTTTGCCGAACCTGAGTTGATCGACGGAGAGGAGAATCCTTCCGATGAACCCCGGGGCAAGAGAGGTCTTGCTGATCCGATGCCCGAGGATCTTGTCGCCGATTTGGACGAGGTCGGGAAGGAGTTCATCATCTGTCACGGAGGAAAAGGGGGTCGTGGAAACATTCACTTCAAGAGTTCGCGCAATCAGGCTCCCAGACGTTTTACCGAGGGTACTCCCGGTGACGAAGGGTGGTTCTTGCTCGAGATGCGCTCGATCGCTTTTGCTGGTCTTGTCGGTTATCCGAATGCTGGCAAGTCAACCCTTCTCAGGGCCATCTCGCGTGCCCATCCGAAGGTCGGATC
>CAIKYN010000376.1 GCA_903831635.1 uncultured Spartobacteria bacterium | reverse complement strand
CGGAATCACCAGCAGGTCGGAAAGCTGACGGGTCATGCTGATGATGAGAGCCCCAACGCCCTCCCTCCCATGTTCCCTGATGTGCTCGCGCAGGGTATCGTAGCAATTCAGGACGGCATCGGCCTCGGTGCCAAGGCCAAGATAATGATTCGCCCCGAGGAAAGGCCGAGGGGAGCGAAGTTCCTCGCGGAGGAAGGAAAGGCGCTTCTCCTCGCTCCATGTCGGGAAGTTCTCACCATCGGGAATGGCGGCGGCTTTCAGGAGTTGGGCCATCGCAAGATCATGCGTGTTGCTATTCTGCCGGATGTCCAGTTCGGCGAGATGGAATCCAAAAACATCAAGAATGCGAATCACGGGCCAGACCGTTTCGCGAATGAGTCGCTGGCCTCCCACCTCGGCGAGACTTTCCTGCAAGATGGTGAGATCGGAAGCCACCTCTTCGGGACGACGGTAGCGTGCTCCTGACTCAGCGATCCAAGCACGGTCCGCGGCGCCGATTTGCAGAGGGAGACGCCCCTGGATCAGGAGCACCAGCTGACGCCATGGCTCGCCCGGATACCGTGCTGTGATCTGCTCTCCCAAGGGGCCGAGTTCACCACGGAGAACGGCCACCCGATCGAGTAACTCCGGGGAGGCCTTTTGGAAATGGCTGGACAGAGGAAGTGCCTCGGCGAGGGTGTCGAGTTGGCGGTGCAGGACGATCAAGGCATTGAGCCGCAGTTCCTTCAGAGTTTCACCGGTTACCTTTGCAGTGACAAAGGGATGGCCATCCCGATCTCCACCGACCCAAGTTCCGAAACTGAGATGGGGGCGACTCTCCGGAGCGCCCATGAGCTCCGGTGGAAAGCCCAGCTCGTTCCATGCCCAGCGCAGGCGCATATCGAGACACGTGACCACTGAGGGCAGGATGTCCCGGAGGTAAAACATGACGGCACGGCGCTCGTCGGCGATGTCCGGTTGGTCGAGGAAGATCTCTCCGCTCCTCCAAAGACGCTCCAAGCAGATCTTGATCTTGCGGCGGATCTCGAGACGCTCGCTGGGAGTCAGATCCTGGCGGTCGAGTTCGGCAAGAAGCTGATGGATGAGGCGGTGCTGGTCGAGAACGGCACCACGTTTTGCTTCCGTCGGGTGCGCGGTGAAGACCGGTTCCACACGGACACCAGGCAGGTAGGCGGCGATCTCCTCCGGAGTCCAGCCCTTTTGCTGAAGGCGTGACAGCTGATCACCCCACAGGCCGCGGCCACTGACAAGTCCCTCGTTGATCTCGCGCAGACGTCGTGTCCGTTCTGCGGCATTCGCCTCAACGATATTGAGAAGCTGGAAGGCAATCGAGTAAGCCTGCTCGAGTCCCCGTGATCCACCGGAGCCCGTCTCCTCGCCATTGAGCCAGGGAAGTCGCTTTCTGGTCTCTTCCTCACCGAGTTCTCCAAGGACCTCCTGAAGGCAGGTCATGAGTTCCCGTAGGTCGTGGTCGATCTTTGCGAAGCCGTCGTTGAGGTAGTGTGGTTCCATCAGAGTTAGCAGTGATCATTGCCAGAGCAGGCAAAAAATCCAACATCACAGAGCAAAAACTTTGCCAACTTGGAGTCTCTAAGCGGTTAAAATGTTAAAAAGTTAAAATGTTACAAGGAGTTGAAACGAATTGTGTAAAAAGAGGGCTTCCCAAAATATTTTGGGGACCAGAATGGTTGACCCGCTTTAACCCTTCGACGGTTCTAACTTTTTTAACTTATGAGTCCGGGCCTGCGCTTGTGCCAATCGGTCGACTGCTCGTAGGCGTGTCCGATACGGAGGAGGCGGCTTTCGCCAAAGGGGCGCCCAAGGAGCTGGAGTCCCACAGGGAGGTCGACCCCATCACGGTTGGAGAATCCGCAAGGCAAGCTTAGTCCGCAGATGCCGGCGAGGTTCGTCGCGATGGTGAAGATATCAGCCAGATACATCTT
>CAIKYN010000375.1 GCA_903831635.1 uncultured Spartobacteria bacterium | reverse complement strand
CGTCGTCGTTGCAAATCTGACCCGGTAGGAGGGTCTTTCGGACTTTGGGAGTCGCCCGTGAGCGACACCAGGGGAGGAACTTACCGGGCTCAAAACCATGCTGACTTTCTTTCAAGCCGGCAGTTCGGTGTCTACAGAATTTGCATGACAATTTAGACACAATTGCCATGCACAATTTGTTCCCCAGCTAGCGAAGGGGGTAGCATGGAGAGCTAGGCCTCCGTCTGCTATTTCTGCAACGAGTCGAGCGCGCTCTGGACCTCTTTGGCTGCACCCGAAGTCTGCGCGCTCAGCGAGGCCCAGACGACCTTCCCATCCTTGATGATGAAGGACTGCCTCATCGGGACTCCCACGACGGGAATCATCGGCACATGAAACGCTTCGGCCACCTTGCCGTCGGTATCGGCAATCAGGGTGAAGGGTAGGTTCTGATGATCCTTGAACTTTTTCTGAGCCTCGGGCGTGTCACGACTCACCCCTAGGATCTGAAGACCGTTGCCCCCGTTACCATGGAGCGTCGCATACGAATCACGCAGAGAACAGGCTTCCTTTGTGCAGCCAGGAGTCTCGGCCTTGGGATAGAAATAAACGAGGGTGATCCCCTTGGCATAGACGTCGCCGAAGACCACATCCTGCGCATCTTGATTTTTTGCGGTGATCTGGGGAGCGGAAGTTCCGACAGTGAGGGGTTCAGCGCGGGCGAAGAGTGAGAAAAGATTCATGGTGAGGAGTAGAAGAAACGTTTGCTTCATGGCCAAGGGATAGCATCATCGGCACTCAGAGCAAGCGTTTCGACCCATCCGACATCATGAAGAACACTACTCGGATTCTCATCCTGATCCTCTCCAGTTGCGTGACTGTACCCTTAATCGTAACGCTAGGGATCACTCTGTTCCAGACGGGAAAGCCAGTCGACCTGAGGGCCTCACCCCCCGAGAAACAGATTTCCCTTCTGGAAAAGTCACTAAGTCAGCATCAGACCGTTTTTCTTTCTCCCGAGTACTATCCCGCTCTTCCTGCACGGGTTTTGAATTCGCTCCCCTCCTCCCTAGAGGCCGCGACTGCGACGACCGATATCGCAAGCTTTTACAGACTCAATAGGGAACGCCATTTTTCACTCCTGATCCTGGGGACTCTTCCCGCCTCCACTGCCTTGGTCCGAGAGTTGATCGACTCCCCGCTCTGGATCCTGAGTGATGTGTCTCCTTGGGGTTATATCCTGTCGCCCAATCTTCCCAACACATCGAAAAACATACGCTGGAGTCCCCCATCCTCAGAGGTATTGACCCAAGAGTATCGCGACACCACCAAGAGAACCGAATGGCTCATCGCCACGGCAGAGAACCTCATTTCCATCAGGAGAATGAGTGATGCGGAGGAGCTTCTTAAATCTGCCGCTGCGACAGGGAAGTGCAGTACCTCCTTGCTAGCGGCTCAGGCTTCCTTAGCTGCCTCCCAAGGACGCTGGAACGATGCCCTGACCCAGGCCAGGGAGGCTTACCACGCTGATTCCCGGAACACAGCGGCTGCCGAAATCCTGATCAGGGCCCTCACCGAGTGTGGTCACCCTGACGAGGCCCTGAATGTGGCGAGGAAGCTCACGGAACACGTCACGAATCAGGAGACCCTCTTCCTCCTTGCCCGAGCCGCCAATGCCTCCAACTCCAAGACCGAAGAGATCGAGGCGCTTCGCTCTCTAGTCAAGATGGCAAGGACACAACACCAACTACTCGGCGCCAGCCTGACCTACCTCGGTCAGGCCTATGCCAGAAATGGAGAGCGAGGCGAGGCCATGCGCTCCTTCGAGGAGGCCATCTCCCAGCCGGAACTTACCCAGCAGCAGCGGGCCCTGCTCAAGCACCTCATTGATCATTTGAAGCCCGATGAAGTAATCCCGCCTAAAAACTGAGCGCTTTCATTCGCTATCGATGTTTTCTTTTTATCCATGATCGTCCTCTGCTAGCTTTTCACAATGAGTTCCAGCTCCAGCAAAAAATCCCCTGCCAAGTCCGGTAAGTCATCCAAGAAGAAAGCCTCCATCGAGCGCGCCTACTCCTCCCTGATGCTCGATGGACCGAACCGCGCCGCAAGCCGCGCCATGCTCTATCCCGTGGGATTCAGCGATAAAGACTTCAGCAAGTCGATTGTGGGAGTCGCATCGACCTGGAGCATGGTCACCCCGTGCAACATGCATATCGACACCCTCGCCCGCGAGTCTGCGATGGGCATCGATAAGGCCGGCGGCAAGGCAGTCATCTTCAACACCATCACCATCTCCGACGGCATCTCCATGGGTACCGAGGGGATGAAATACTCTCTCGTCTCCCGCGAAGTCATCGCCGACTCCGTGGAGACGGTAGCTGGTTGCCAAGGCTTCGACGGACTCGTGGCCATCGGCGGTTGTGACAAGAACATGCCCGGTTGCATGATTGCCATCGCTCGACTCAACCGCCCATCGGTCTTTGTCTACGGCGGCACCATCCTTCCTGGTTGCCTGAATGGCAAACTTGTCGATGTCGTCTCGGTCTTTGAAGCCGTTGGTCAAGAGGCCGCAGGCAAGATCTCGGCCAAAGAGCGTCAGGCCGTCGAATCATGCGCCATACCCGGCCCCGGCTCCTGCGGCGGCATGTACACAGCCAACACGATGGCCTCCGCCATCGAGGCGATGGGAATGAGCCTGCCGAACAGCTCCGCCCAGGCCGCCGTCTCCTCGCACAAGATGCAGGATTGCCGCGATGCCGGTGCCGCTGTCCTGAACCTCCTCAAGAAAGGAATCCGTCCCCTTGACATCATGACCAAGGAGGCCTTCGAGAATGCCATCACTGTCATCATTGCCCTTGGCGGCTCAACCAATGCCGT
>CAIKYN010000374.1 GCA_903831635.1 uncultured Spartobacteria bacterium | reverse complement strand
GCCACTTTACGGAAGCGCTGGCTTCCGGTCATGTACCAGCAGATCGGATAGGTGAACGTTCGGAATGTTCCCCCCTCATGAAGGGCTTCGCGCGTGGCGTTAAGAATCAGTTCCTGAACGTGGTGGGGCATGCTGGCGAAGGGTAACCCGGAGAGAATGAGTCGTGCTTTCCCTAGACCTTTTCCTTCAAGAAGAGACTGGATCTCCGCAGCGGAGCCATGATGGAAATGGCGGCCTGGAAAACGCCGGGTCAGATGTCCGTGGAAATGAGAGTCGAGTTCGATGCCAAGGTACTCGGCTCCTTCGGGTAGACGTTCCAGAAGCAATTCCGTGAAGGCGCCTGTTCCGGGGCCATATTCGACAACGACATCTCCAGGCTGTAACTCGATGCCGTGGAGCATCGCCTCAGCAAGATCGCGTGAGCTCGGAAATATCGCTCCGATATTTGTTGGGGCGGAGGCGAATCTTGTGATGAAGGCGATCGCCTCGGCTAGGTTTTCGGTCACCTTCTTCGACTCTTTGCCTGACTGCGTGCCGGAATGGTGGCCTTTTTTGGAATGCTTGCTCATGCGTTGGCGGTGGGAAGAGATGCAGAGTATCATGCGTATCCGTGCTTGCACGCCTTTCCATGTCCGTGCTTCATAGCCCGATGCGCTTCCCTCCCGCGCCGACTTTGATTCTTGTGTCGGCGGTCATTCTGCTGATGACTGGCTGTGCTTCTTTGGTGCCCTTGTCATCCCCCGGGGTTGCTCTCTACGATCCGGTCCCGAAGTCGATCGAAACCGGGAAGGCCTCTTATTATGGTGGGCGATGGATTGGCAGGCTCACGGCCAACGGAGAGCGCTATCATTCCGGGGATTGCACGGCGGCGCATAAGCATCTGCCGTTCAATACGATGGTTCGTGTCACCAACCTCAGGAATAACAAGAGTGTTATCGTCAGGATTAATAACCGCGGACCTTATGCCAAGGGACGCATTCTCGACCTGAGCATCGTCGCCGCCAAGAAGATCGAGATGATTGGCGATGGGATCGTTCCAGTTCGGGCGGAGGTTCTGAAGAAGATTCCGGTCCTGACGAAGCCAAACCGGCAGTTAGCCGAGGTTCAGTAGGCAGCATAGGCAGCGAGATAGGCAACAGGCAAGGGGCCTAGTTGGAGAAATCTTTTCAGTGAATGTTCTAAGGAGAAGTGGGATGGATTTGACTTTTTCTTAAACATATCATCGTATACGCATCAGATGATAAGAAAAATAAAGCTGTTGCTGCTGTCTCTGCTCTCTTTATGCCCAGTCTTGAAGGCCCAGCAAGAGACCAAGACGCTTCCTTTATCGACGATCATTCCCTCAGCGCCGCTGCCGGTCGTCACTGTGGTGGGGGATAATCCTGTCCTAGGAATGGATGCGAGCACGATTCCCAATCCGGGAGGATATAACCCCCTCTGGGAGAATGCCGCCACGCGGACCGTCACGCCGGATATGCAGAATCCTATCTCTGCTCAAACCGTGCCCCAGCAGGTGCTGAAGGATCAGCAGACCATCTATCTTGATGATGCGCTTCAGAATATCAGCGGCGTGACCCCCCAGAATAGCAGCTACGGGACGGGGGATAGTTTTGCCATCAGGGGATTCAACATGAACAACCTTGTTTTTGAGGATGGACTGCGGAGTGACTACTTTGCCGCGGGTTTCCAACGCTCCATGCAGAATGTGCAGAGCGTCACTGTCGTCAAGGGACCCGCCTCCGTCCTCTACGGACAGGCTGAGCCGGGCGGATTGGTTGATATCGAGACGAAGAAGCCGCTCTCGACAAATTACTTCGCTCTCGATCAGCAGATTGGATCGTTCAGCTTCTACCGCACCACTCTGGATGCCTCGGGACCTCTGAATGCCGACAAGACGCTGCTCTACCGATTCAACGTGGATGAAGAAAATTCCTACTCCTACCGGGCCTTCGTGAAATCGCAGCGCCTCTTCCTCTTCCCGACGATCCAGTGGAAGCCGAACAAGGAGAATCAGGTCACTTTGGAGGTTACCTATGCGAATATCAATCAGGTCCAGGACAACGGGATTCCATTCACGACCAATGGCGTCCCAGCTTCCGTGCCGATGGGGAATAATTACGCAATGCCCGGATCCAATCAAAATCCCACCCAGGATCTCACGGTCAAGCTCTCGGCGACCCATCACTTTAGTGACGATTGGATGATCCATGCCGCTTACAAGACGGAGTTCATGAGTTCCCCCATTTCCAATTCTCAGTTTTATGCGGGGGACGTGGATCAGAACGGCAACCTACCCCTCTATGTCTCCTCCACCCCGCTCTACAATCTCTGGACCCAGGAGTATCTGGTCGATCTCACCGGTAAATTCACTACCTTGTTCCTCAAGCACACGGTGCTTGGGGGATTTGATTTCTACCACCAGAACTTTCATTACACCTACGAGCAGGCGGATAGCCCCTTCATCTCTCAGAATATCTTTCAGCCGAACTGGAACCAGCCACTGCCTCCCATCGACCCGAGCAAGACTGGGAACACCTACCAGCAGCTGAATGATTGTGGTGCTTATTTCCAGGATCAGATGGAGCTTCCGTGGCATCTTCACCTCCTTGCTGGATTCCGCTACGACAATGTGTCTGTCTCCAATACCGGCTACTCCAAGTACGGAACCTCCACCGTCCACGAGGTCCCTCCGCTGACACCCCGCTTCGGCGTGCTCTGGCAACCGGTCAAGCCCATCAGTCTTTATGGCAGCTACACGGAAAATTACGGCACCACGGCCTTGGGCGCCGTCACGGCCAATGGGCAACCCCTGCCGCCAGAAGGAGCCAAACAGTGGGAGGCCGGAATCAAGACCGAGTTCCTGGAAAAGAAGCTCACGACCACCGTGGCATTCTATCAACTCACGCAAAACAACATCCCGACCGCCGATCCCTCGAATCCCGGATTTGAGGAGGCCATCGGTCAGGCCCGAAGCAAGGGCTTGGAGTTGGAAACGGCCGGAGAAATCCTGCCGGGCTGGAGAGTGATCGGCGGTTACTCCTATATCAACTGCGTCACCACAGTGGATAACAATGTCCCCAGCCTTCAGGGACTCAGATTCCCCGGCGTGCCCTACAACAGCGGCAGCCTCTGGAGTACCTATGAGATTCAAGGAGGTCCTTTGAAGCGGTTCAAATTCGGGGCCGGAGTCGTGGGACGTAGCGAGGAACAGGCCTACACCTATCCTTCTTCGGGCACCTCTTATGAAGTCGACCGCATCCCTGCTTTTGCCGTTCTGAACGCGATGGCCAGCTATCCATGGAGTCTTGGGAAGACCAAAATGACCGCTCAGATTAACATCAACAACATGTTCAATACTGCTTACTTCTCAAGCGTGAATCCGAGCCAGGCAATGCCTGCCGCTCCCTTTAACTTCATGGCGTCTCTCAAGATGGAGTTCTGAAATCCATTGCTTCTTTCCTAGCATCGTCACTCCCAATATTCTCCATTCGATTACTCCAGCAGTTTTTATGAAATCAGAACAATCCAGCGATCTTTCCCGAACAGTCGTGCCAGCCATCATGCTCTTGCTTGTCGGCACCTTCTTCCGAGTGCTCCGTGTCGATCTGGCGCCCCAGACGTTGCCGAATTTTTCCCCCCTGATGGCGGCGGCTCTTTGCGGCGCGG
>CAIKYN010000373.1 GCA_903831635.1 uncultured Spartobacteria bacterium | reverse complement strand
TCTCTTAAGGGACTTTGTGATTCCTGGGGAGGAGCCAGATACTTGGAGGTCGATCAAGGACACTTCGGATATGATGCCATGAATTGCGCTCTTCAGGAATCAGAGAAATACATGAACTCTCAGTAATGTTCTCCTTGTTATAAATGTCCAGATACCAGATATGAAACCCCGTAAGCAAACTCTCCTTGTTACCTTGGGACCAACCCAAGAGCCACTTGATGCCATGCGTTTGATCAGCAACCGCTCCACCGGAGAACTTGGCACCATGCTAGCGCTCCACTTGATGGAATCCGGTCATTCTGTCATTGCGCTTCGGGGAACTGGCACGACAGCAGATCCGAGTAGTTTAATGAAGCACTGCGAACGGGTCATTTCCTTCACCAGCACAGCCGATCTAAAAGCCGTCTTGGAAAATCTCGCGGCCGAACACCTGCCGATCAGCGGCGTCTTCCATACCGCTGCCGTGAGCGACTTTTATTTGCCAAGTGCCGGATCGGGAAAAATCCCTACATCCGAAGGTACTCTCTCCCTGACCTTGGAACCCACTCCAAAACTTCTCCCACTAATGCGTGGTTGGTATTCCACGGCCAAGATCACCGGATGGAAATTCGAAGCCGGTACCAGCAAGGAATCCGCTCTCGCTGCCGGGCTCTCCCAAATGCGAAACTGTGATACGGATTCATGCGTGATCAACGGTCCCTCCTACGGCACGGGTTTCGGAGTGCAGGATAGGTCTGGCCATTGCGATCATCTGCCCGATCGCACCACTCTTTGCGAGTATTTGGCGAAGTCTGTTATCAGTTAATTTTTAATTTCCTTCTTTTGAAAGCAGAGTGCGACTAGGATCCGCGCACTCATGAGCGAAGACCTAAATCCCTACATCGATGCCGGCAAGATCACTGCCGCAGCCGCCGAAGCCCTCTCCAAACTCTCTCCTGGTGCCTTCTGCACCCATCGTAGCTGGGGATTTGGAAAGATCGCCGGTTGGGAATTGATCACGGGTCAGATCACAATTGATTTCGGAAGCAAGAAGGGTCACCCGATGCAGCTCCAGTATGCCGCAGAGACACTCACCCATATCCCTTCGGAGCATATTCTGGCACGTGCAGCGACCGACGCGGCCTCGGTTCGCGAACAGGCCGCCTCGGATCCGGTAGGTCTTGTCCGCTCCATTCTTGCGGATCATGGAGGCAAGGCCACAGCCGATGAAATCGCCGCAACCATGGTTCCCTCGGTCTTCGATGCCGCAGGCTTCAAGAAGTGGTTCGATGCTGCCAAGAAGAAACTCAAGGCCGATGGTCACTTCGAGATTCCGGCAAAGAAAGGGGAGCCGATCGTTCTTCAGGAAACCGCACAGAATCCCCATGAGCGACTCATGGAGCAATTCCGCTCGGCACGTCATCCCAAAGATCAGGTCTCCGCACTGGATTCCGCGATGAAGTCACTCAATGACTTCGCCAAGGAAGTGGAGGAGCTTCGCTCCATCGCCACCGAAGTCGAGGAAGCCGCCAAGCGCGGTGGCAGAATTCATGTCGCCAAGGCGATCGAACTCCTCATCATTCGCGACGAGATCTGCGCCAGACACGAAGCCCTCAAGCCCGGACCCGAGGCTGCCAGCGTTGCTTCCTTCTTAGCCGACTCCCCTGCCAAGCTCACCGAAATCTTCAACGAGATCCCTGCCGCCAAGTATGGCCGGGTCCTTGAGGCCTTCCCTCTCGCATTTCCCGACAATTGGGAAGAGAAGGTGCTCCGTCTCACCCGTACCTCCGAGCCACGCCTGAGCGGCGAGATCTTCAAGCTCTTCGTGGCCCAAGGAAAGCGCGAGGCCTTTGCAGAACACACACGCCGTCTGATCCGTGAGCGCTCCGCCAGCTCTGACTATGTCCTCTGGCTCTGCAAGGAACGCTCCAAGACCCTCCCCGAACTCATCGATGAGGAACTCTTCGCAGCCATTCTCGCTGCCATGGAGGCTGACCTGCACGCCGATATCAAGAGCAAGCGTCTTGAGGAGTTCCTCTTTGAGGATCGCGACCTCGTGGCAGACCTCCTTGGCAAGGCCGAGCGTGACTCGGCCCGTCAGGCCATCCGCAAGATCATGCTCAGCCCCGTCTTCGCCGATCTGAACAGGCGTTCCCTGCTGGCGCGTATTCTCAAGATCCACCCCGATCTCGAATCCCTGGTCACAGGCGATCAGGAGACACCGGCAGAGCGTGCCGAGAGCCTCGTCGTTTCGTGGGCCAGCCTCCAGCGTCGCAAGGAAGAGCTCGAGCACATCGAGAAGGTTCTTATACCGCAGAACATCCGCGACATCGCCACGGCACGTTCCTACGGAGATCTTCGTGAGAACTTCGAGTTCAAATCCGCCAAAGAGCAGCAGGCCGTTCTCAACCGCCAGAAAGGAGAGCTCGAACTCATGCTCAACAACGCCCGCGGCACGAACTTCGAAAATGTCGATACCTCGGCCGTTTCCATCGGATCCGTGGTGACCTTGGAGCCCTCGGAAGGCGGCTCCCACGAAACCTATAGCATCCTGGGCGCGTGGGATGGAGTTCCCGAAAAGGGCTGGGTCTCCTACCAGGCCGTTATCGGCAAGGCTCTGCTGGGAAAAAAGGTTGGCGAGACCATCGACCTTCCAGCCGATAAGGGCAACCGCTCCATGAAGATTGTTGCGATCGCCCCCTTCACCGATCTCGCAGCCTTGGGTTCCACGGAAGGAACCACATCCTAGGCACGACAATTGCTTGATTGATTCAATTCCCTGATACCTATTTCCAATCACCCATTACCCAACACATGAACGACACGACCATCACAGCCATCCACGCCCGTGAGATCCTTGATTCCCGCGGCAATCCCACCCTCGAAGCCGACGTCCACCTGGCAGGAGGAGCCGTCGGACGTGCCGCTGTTCCGAGCGGAGCCTCCACCGGCGAGCATGAAGCTGTGGAACTCCGTGACAACGCCAAGGGCCGCTATCTCGGCAAGGGTGTGACCAAGGCCGTCGGTAATGTCATCAATCACATCGCTCCCGAGCTTGTCGGCTACAACGCTCTCGACCAGATCACCATCGACACTGTTATGCGTGAACTGGACGGCACTCCAACCAAGAAGAAGCTTGGAGCCAACGCCATTCTCGGTGTCTCCATGGCTGTCGCGCGCGCCGCTTCAGCACAGCTCGGCCTGCCTCTCTACAAGTATCTTGGTGGCCCGAACGCCAAGGTACTGCCCGTCCCCATGATGAACATCCTCAATGGAGGAGCTCATTCCGACGCGCCGATCGACTTTCAGGAGTTCATGATCATCCCGAAGGGACTCCCCACCTTCTCTGAGGCCCTGCGCGCTGGAACAGAGGTCTTCCATGCCCTCAAGGGTGTGCTCAAGGATCGCGGACTCTCCACCGCCATCGGCGACGAAGGCGGTTTTGCCCCCAAGCTCAAGGGTGCCGAGGATGCCCTCGACTCTATCTCCCTCGCGGTTGAAAAGGCCGGATACAAGCTCGGTACCCAGATTGCCATCGGCCTTGATGTCGCCTCCAGCGAGTTCTACGACGCCGCTAAAAAGCAGTATGTCTTCAAGAAGTCCGATGGCAGCCGCCGCTCCGGTGCGGAACTCGTCGCCTACTACAAGAAGCTCTGCAACAAGTACCCGATCATCTCGATCGAAGATGGCTGCGCCGAGAACGACTGGGCGACCTGGAAGCTCCTCACCGAGGCTCTCGGTGACAAGATCCAACTCGTCGGTGATGATCTCTTCGTGACGAATGTCGAGTTCCTCCGCAAGGGAATCGAGAAGGGTGTCGC
>CAIKYN010000372.1 GCA_903831635.1 uncultured Spartobacteria bacterium | reverse complement strand
CTATCACCTTCGCAGCAATGAGATTTCTTCTTTTCTTGATGCTGGTCGCATCAGCTGTTCAAGCAGCAGATTCTTTGAAGGCTTTTCCTCCTGCAGGAGAGGGAATGAGCCGTTATGTGATTTGCCTCCCTAAAATGGAAAATGAGGATTTGTTAAAAGTGCAGTTGATCGTTGGCAAAACCATGAAACTAGATCCCCAGAACCGCTACTTCTTCGGGGGACGTCTAGAGACAGAATTGATTCCCGGATGGGGTTATGATCGCTATCTCCTAAAATCCCTTGGCCCCATGGCAGGAACAATGATGGCGGTGGATCCTGACGTGCCCAAAATCGAACGCTTCATCACACTCGGAGGTGAACCGGAACTCCTTCGCTACAATAGTCGTCTCCCTCTTGCGGTTTATGTACCAACCGGGGTCATGGTACGATATCGAATCTGGCGTGCTGAAGCAAAGATTGAGGCCGCCCCGGAGGGCTAAATCAGTTTCTCGCTGCTGGCACTAATCCGTAAATGAATAATGCTCCGTCTGTGCCTACATACACTTGACCATTGGCAACGATCGGCACGGTAAACTTTAGTGCGTTGCTAAGATTATCCGCTTGAGACATGGTGCTATTCCAGATTTCCAGAAGATCTGTGGAACGGAACGCTCTCAGAACACTGGCATCTCGATCGATCGCCCAAACAATGGCACTCTTGTTTCCATTGGCTGAAATTGATGTGTTGGCTCCAGGCCAGTTGTAAGTGTTTGGGGTCTGGACGTCGGTTCTGACAATCCCATCTCCATCAGTGTACCAGCTTCCGATAAGGCCATTGGTATAGGTGAATTGCTTCCCGTAATCACCCGCAGCAAAGTAGTAGAAACGATTGTTTAAATAGGATGGCGTGCTGAAGCCGGTCCATTCCCCGCCGTTACCTACTGCCTGATTGATTGTTTGGAGGCAATGGTTGGTGTTGGGATCGAATTTTCCCATGTTGGTGGAACTCATTGAGTACATGGATCCATCCTTGCCTGTCCCAAGTATAAAGGTCTTGTTACCTGAAGAAATAACAACTGGCCCACATGAACCGACGTCGAGATCTGCATCATTGATGCTCTGATTGTTATAGGGGGTGAAGTAATCGGCCACCTTGAGTCCCCAGCCATTGGGATTGGGCGTAGTGAGCGTAGAGCTATCCGGGGAAATCTTCAGAAAACAGTCACCATAATTGGCATCGATCGGTATCCCACGGGAATTGGTCTGAAAACCATTAAAGCTACCATTGCCAGTCTCTAAATAGAGGTTCCCGGCGCTATCGCTGGCCACACATCCTCCGGACTGCCAACTTCCGGCAAGGCCACCATTGGGAGTAGTGTTAAGAACAGAGTTGAGCGCTAGACTTGTTGTGTTGAATCCTAAAACCCACCCATGGTAGGGACCATTATCTCCATGGGAGGCAAAGGCGGCATAAACCGTTCCATTCACAAGCGTGAGACCAGGACGGTTCATCTGACGGAGGGCATTGAAGTAAACAACATTGGTCGAAACGTTCAAAATCCTTCTTCCACTGGCAAGCGATATCGTTGAAGTAATGGATCCGTCACCATATCCGATCACGTAGGGATCTCCTGATGAAGGGTTAGTCCGATAGTAGTAGTTATTGCCATCAAAACCTGTGTCGGCAAATTTGTAAGTGCTATTAATTGCACCAGTAGCGGCATTGATCTTGTAGATAGCCTGCACATAGTGATCCATCCCGCCATAGTTCGTTTTGGACTTGGAAATGAGGTAAAGCCAGTTCCAGTTGTCGATCACGGGTGTGGAACAGATACCTATGAAAGGCTGAATGTCTCCACTGCCCGTATCATCACTAGGTACAGGAGTGCCATAATTGGTCAAAGTCCTGCTCCAGACGACGGCTCCATTGGTGGCGTTTATAGCAGCAACAACGTTTTGTTGAGTGGCGATGAAAACAAGGGACTTGTTATTAATCGTTTTGATAAGTGGGGCACCATAAATTTGCCCCTGAATGGGAACAGTAGCTTTCAGCCCAAAATCCCAAGGATCAACATTATCAAGGGAGAGGGTGCTTTCGTTGGTGTTGGCTCCCTGATCACTATTTCCATAACGGTAGGAAGTGACGTCAAACGCTAGTACATTCCAGTTCACGAAAATGGCCAGAGAAGTTGCAAGCAGGGCGAGACGCTTCTTCATACTTCTTTCATGTGAACATTCATCGATTCCCTGACAAGGAAATTATCGAATGAAATGGATCTAACTAGTTGGTCTTCAGAACCTCAATAAAGGCCTCTTGCGGGATATTTACCTGGCCGATCGCCTTCATGCGCTTTTTACCCTCTTTCTGTTTCTCAAGGAGCTTGCGTTTACGAGTGATGTCACCTCCGTAGCACTTGGCGGTCACATTCTTACGCATGGCGCCAATGCTCTCACGGGCCACGATCTTGCCTCCAACGGCAGCTTGGATGGCAACCTGATACATCTGGGTGGGAATGACATCCTTGAGTTTGGTAGCCAATGAGCGGCCGCGGCCTTCGGCCTTGTCACGGTGGACGATACTTGAGAAGGCATCCACGGGCTCTCCGTTAACCAGCATCTCGAGCTT
>CAIKYN010000371.1 GCA_903831635.1 uncultured Spartobacteria bacterium | reverse complement strand
GCGAACCGATTGGCGAATGCCATTGTCGCCGCCTCCGTCCTGATCTGCTCCGCTCTCCTGATCCATTCCGGAATCCCACCAAAAATCTGGCATATCCCGTTGATCGGCCTGGTCGGACTCTGCTGGGGCGGCTACATGTGCCTACGTATTGCCCTCTCCACTTGGAAGCATGGTGGTCTTTGATGCCTTCAGAGAGCAGCAATTAGCGTTGCCCCTCGATCGTTCGCAATCTTAAGGTGGCGTGATGAACCTCCGGATCGTTTTCTCACTGCTGATCGTCCTGGTGACGATGACGGGTTGCGATCCGCAGATTAATGTCGCGGGGGCTTATTTTCCTGCGTGGTTACTCTCCGCTTTATTGGGGCTTGCCGCATTTTGGCTACTTCATCTGGTCTTTCTACGGACAAAAATGATTCCCTTTTTTGTCCCGATCCCTCTTTTCTATGCGGCTCTCTACATCGCCCTGACCTGCGGATTCTGGCTCCTCTTCTTTGCCTCCCGATGAGTGATTCACCTGAGAATTCTGTTTCCGAGACGACGGAGATCACGGCCCCGCCAAGTAACCGCATTCGCAGGACGATTGGCTTATTGCTTTCGTTAGTTGCATACGGGGCCGCCATTTTCCTTGCCCTTGAGGTCTATCGGAATATCAGGGTGAATCCGCGCACCGAGGATGCCCAGGTCCGTGCCAATGTCATTGGCGTGAGTCCCCAGGTAGGAGGCTCCATCATTGCCATCCATGTGAAGGACAACCAGCAGGTGCACAAGGGTGACCTCCTCTTTGATCTCGATTCCCGTCCTTACGAGGCACAAGCCGAGCAGGCCAAGGCGCAACTTGCGCTGACAGAGTTGGAGATCCAGGCTTACAAGGATCAGATAGCGGCCGCTGAGGCCGAATTGAAGCAAAGCCAAGCCAAGGCTGCCTACGCCGTCGATTATGCCAAGCGTATCCAGGCTCTGGTGGGCAATCTCTATGTGACCGTCGATAAGAATCAGTTGGCTCAGACCGAAGCCGTCACGGCCACCGACAAGGTTGCCCAGGATCAGGCGGCTTTGGAGAAGTCTCGCAACCTGCTGGGCAATAAGGGTGACATCAATGTCCGTCGCACGGCAGCCGAGGCCACATTACGGGATGCTGAACTGAAACTCTCCTACTGCAAGGTCTACGCGCCCTGTGACGGCTATGTGGTGAATCTCCAGATCACTCCCGGCGCCTATGCGGCGGTAGGCGAGCAGGTCTTCTCGATCGTCGATCAGAAGATCTGGTACGTGCTGGCAAACTTCCGTGAGACCGATCTTAGGAATATTCGCCCCGGAATGGAGGCCGAGGTGTACCTCTTGGCCGAGTCCAATAGGAAAATTAAGGGCATCGTCCAGGGGCTTCCCAAGGCGATCACCCCTCAATTTGCCCCCACGCAGAATGCCTCCGGAGGACAGGGTATTCTTCAGAATGTCTCCCCGACACTCGACTTCATCCTGCTAGCCCAGCGTTTTCCTGTTCGCATCGTGATTGATGCGCCGGAGGAGCATTCCTTCCGCATGGGGGGCACTGCTGCGGTCATCGTCCGCACGACCAGCGACGTGGAGGCCGGGGTCAAGCGTTTGGCCGAGTTACAGAAAAGCGATGCCCCTGATTTTCGTGCCCCGATCGGCTCGGCCAAGAATCTTCCACTCCCTCCTGCTCCCGCTCCATGAACAAGGCGGTCAGGATGGCGAGTCGATGCACTCTGGCCATCGGGTTGACGCTTTTTGCTGTCGAGATCTATCCCAATCCCGTTGCAGTCAGGGGTCTTCTCTGTGCATCACTGGTCTCTGGTCTGCCCTCATTCCGGCGGGCCATGATGCGGCAGCGTTTTTTTCTCCTTTGGGCGGCGGCTGGCATCGGGATGCTCTCGGAAGTTCTGTTTCGGGATGCTCCTTGGTTTTTTGTGCCGTTCTACTTCTGCCTAGTCTTCCTTGTTTTCTTCATCGGATCCAAAAGCCGTGACACAGCCACCATGGTCATTATTGCTTACGGGTTGAGCGGATCATTGCTCAACAAATTTCCAGGTTCCGGAAATGAACCGGTTTTTGACGGGTTCTTTCGTGCCTTCTGGTGTTCGTTTGGTCTGCTTGCAGGGTCCCTTTCTTTCCTGATTTTTCCTGTTCCGAAGGCACCCGTCACCGCCAGGGTGCGCCCTGTGAACTTTCCCGTTCGGGACTGCGTTTATCTGGGTGCCTGTGCTGTTACCGCCCTTGTGATCGGCTTGATTGCGAACCAGTATTTGGCCTCTCCATTCCTTGTCATGGTGACACTCGTTTGGGGAATCACCCTCTGTACGCAGCATGATAAGTCGGCTCTTCCGACGACGTTCCTTCTGGCGGTTGCCGCGGTGATTGTCGCATTGTCCTTTGACGTTGTGATCAGTGCGTCCACAAACAACCTGATGATCTTCCTGGCGGCATTCCTAGGTGTTATCTGGCTGATTAACTGGCTGAAATTTACGTTTGTCTCCCTCACTCAGATTCTCTCGTTTTTCCTTATTATCTTCCTGACCGGTGCCGGCATGAATCCCAAGCCGCTCCAGTCTTTCGATACAACGCTGACAAACCTCTACAGCGTCCTGTGTGGGATTGTGCTGGCAACGATTCTCTGGGTGATTGACCAAGCTCTCCGATCCGTGGAGTTGGCAGTAGAAGGATCAGGCAGGAGAGAGATGGGCTGCTAATCCTCCCACTCAGGGATCTGGGATTCCTCTGCGGGATCGAACTCGTGACTTAATCTTTTCTTTTCGGCATCGCGTGTGCCCTGGGGGGTGAATCGAGCAACTGCGCGGGCAACTTCCCAGCGTTCGGTGAGATGTTCCGAAAGTTCTTCAAGGAAGCGGGAGGGGCGCTGGAATGCCTCTCCATAGGCGGCATTCAGTCGGAGTTCAGGATAGGTGAGGTAGAGTTCATCCTTGCAGCGGGTGACACCGACATAGAAGAGTCGTCGCTCTTCTTCCAGGGCATTGTCATCCTCCATCGAGCGTGTCCCCGGGAACATTCCTTCCGTGAGCCATGCCAGGAAAACAGCCTGCCATTCGAGTCCCTTGGCTTGGTGGATGCTCGAGAGGCAGACGCGATCCTCCTCGTCATCCCTTCCCGTGACCTCGCTGGTCTCGGTACCTCCCAGCAGGGTGAGTTGCGCCAGGAATTCATCCGTTTGATCAAACTGCTTGGCATAGTTGGCCAGAGTGTTCAGATCGTCGCGGCGGGCTTCGTAGTTGGCGAACTTGGCCTGCATGTAGTCATCATAGAGCGACTTCATGATTGCATTGATCATGACGGAGGGGGAGGCTGGGACCCCCTTCGGGGCGAGTTCGGAGAGGGTGGTGATCAGTTGGGACCAGGCCCCCGTGGCTTTGGAGGGAGGCTTGCATCCTTTCTCAAGCAGGGGAAAACTCCGCCCGCCCTTCAGGAGTTTCATGGTTTGCTGCCAGAGATTCTCGGCGGTCTTGGTTCCAATGCCGGGTAGAAGACGCACCATGCGCTTGAAGGCCACCTCATCATTCGGGTTAATCGCGAATTTCAGGAAAGCCGCCACATCCTTGATGTGGGCCTGCTCGAAGAAGCGGAGACCGCTGGTGATGCCAAAGGGGATCCCTCGACGTGTGAACTCGAGTTGGATCTCCATCGAGTGGTAGTGGGCTCGGTAGAGCACGGCGATCTCCCGAAAGTCGATTCCCTCGTCGTGGAGTTCCAAAACGCGTTGGGCGATGAAGGATGCCTGTTCATTGTTCGTCGCGAGAGGGACAAGCGCCGGCTTGGTGATTGCCTCCTTGCGTACAGCCCGGAGTTCCTTTGGGAACTGGCGTGGATTGTTGAGGATGGAGGCGTTCGCCAGTTCCAGAACCTGTGGAACGCTGCGGTAGTTCGTCTCGATCCGATGAACCACCGAATTAGGATAGCGCTTCGGAAACTCAAGGATGTTTGCAAAATCCGCCCCGCGCCACGAATAGATCGACTGGGCATCGTCTCCGACGACCATGATGTGTTTGTGAGCTGCTGCCAGCGTGTCGATCAGCCCTGCTTGGAGTCTGTTGGTATCCTGGTACTCATCGACGAGGATGGCACGGAATCGCCGCTGGTAGGTGGCGGCAATCTCGGGATTGGTCAGGAGAAGTTCGTGGGTTTTGGAGAGGAGATCATCGAAATCAAGGGCATTCACTTCCTTCTTTCGTCCCTCGTAGGCTGTGGCGACCTGAGCGATCTGATCTTCCAGATCGATGAAGTACCGGTAACGACGTGCCAGCAAGGTACGAAGAGAGTCACCAGTGTTGCATCCGAGACTGATCAGCTCTGCCAAGACCTGTCCTTTGGGAAAGCGCTTGTCGCTTGTACGGAATCCCAGGCGGGCCACCACTGACTCCAAGAGTTCCTCCTGATCCTCCCGATCCATAATGGTGAATCCTTGGGCGAAGCCTACGGCCTCAGGGTGACGTCGCAGAATCCGGTGACCGATCGAATGGAAGGTGCCACTCCAAAGTCCCTCTGCGGCTCCCGGAAGAAGCATATTGACTCGCTCCAGCATTTCTCGGGCTGCCTTATTGGTGAAGGTCAGCAGGAGAATCTCCCCGGGCCGATATCCTTGCTCCAGAAGCCAGGCGACACGATAGGTCAATGTCCGTGTTTTTCCCGTTCCGGCTCCTGCGATCACGAGATGAGCGCCGGAGGGAGAAGTGACTGCAGTCAGTTGCTGCTCATTAAGTTCCTTGGCAAAATCAATGCCGCTTCCTGATCCCTGCGCGGGATGGAGCTGGTAGCTCCTGCTCATGAAAGCTGCTGATTCGAGAGCGTATGATGGTGGCGATGTTTTTTCACCTTGGGAGCGACTTGATTGGCCGAGTCCTGCGGAGCATGAGGCTTCCGGTTGGCAACCGTGGTTGTGGACTTACCCTCCTGGGGAAGGCCAAGAGCCCAGCGCAGCATGCGCGCAG
>CAIKYN010000370.1 GCA_903831635.1 uncultured Spartobacteria bacterium | reverse complement strand
GTCAGCAATGACGGCCTCGGTGGTGAGGAGGAGTCCGCTGATGGAAGCGGCGTTCTGCAGGGCGCTGCGGGTGACCTTCGTCGGATCGACGATGCCAGCCTTCACGAGGTCGACGTATTCGCCGGTGGCGACGTTGTAACCATCGTTGCCCTTGCCCTTCTTCACTTCCTGGACGACGAGTGCGCCTTCCTTGCCTGCGTTGGCAACAAGCTGGCGGAGAGGAGCCTCAACGGCGCGACGGATGATCTCCAGACCGACGGCCTCGTCACCTTCGAGCTTGAGGGCGTCGAGGGCCTTCTGCGCGCGGATGAGGGCGACGCCTCCTCCGGGGACGATACCTTCCTCGACCGCCGCACGGGTGGCGTGGAGGGCGTCTTCGACGCGGGCCTTCTTCTCCTTCATCTCGGTCTCGGTGGCTGCACCGACGTTGATGACGGCGACACCGCCTGCGAGCTTGGCAAGACGCTCCTGGAGCTTCTCACGATCGTAATCGCTGGTGGTCTCCTCGATCTGGCGACGGATCTGACCGACGCGGCCCTGGATATCAGAGCTCTTGCCGGATCCTTCGACGATGGTGGTGTTCTCCTTGTCGACGGTGATGTGCTTGGCACGACCGAGGTCCTCAAGGGTGATGTTCTCGAGCTTGATACCGAGATCCTCGGTGATGCAGCGGCCGCCGGTGAGGACTGCGATGTCCTCGAGCATGGCCTTGCGGCGATCTCCGAATCCAGGAGCCTTGACGGCGCAGATCTGAAGGGTGCCGCGGAGCTTGTTCACCACGAGGGTGGCAAGGGCCTCGCCCTCGACGTCCTCAGCAATGATGAGCAGGGGCTTGCCGCTCTTGGCGACTTTCTCGAGAAGGGGAAGCAGGTCCTTGAGGGAGCTGATCTTCTTCTCGTGGATGAGGATGTAGGCGCTGTCCAGGGATGCCTCCATGGCCTCCGCGTTGGTCGCGAAGTACGGGGAGAGGTAGCCCTTGTCGAACTGCATGCCCTCGACGACGTCCAGGGAGGTCTCGATGGTCTTGGCCTCTTCGACCGTGATGGTGCCGTCCTTGCCGACCTTCTCCATCGCATCGGCGATGATCTGGCCGATGGTCTTGTCCCAGTTGGCGGAGACAGTGGCGACCTGGGCGATCTCGGAGCTGTCCTTCACCTTCTTGGAGATGCGGGCGAGCTCGGTGACGATGGCCTCGACGGCCTTGTTGATGCCGCGCTGGAGCGAGGTGGGGTTCGCACCGGCGGTGACGTTCTTGAGACCTTCCTTGTAGATGGCCTCGGCGAGAACGGTCGCGGTGGTGGTTCCGTCACCGGCGATGTCGCTGGTCTTGGAAGCAACCTCGCGGACGAGCTGGGCACCCATGTTCTCGAAGGGATCCTCGAGCTCGATCTCCTTGGCGACGCTGACGCCGTCCTTGGTGATCGTGGGGCTGCCGAATTTCTTGTCGAGGATGACGTTGCGACCCGAGGGTCCAAGCGTGGCCTTGACTGCCTTGGCGAGTTTCTCGACGCCGCGCAGGAGGGCGTGGCGTGCGGTCTCGTCGAACTGGAGTTGTTTAGCTGCCATAATGTTCTAAGTGTGTGTTTGTGGGTTGAGTGATGATTAACCAATGATGCCGAGGATGTCGTCCTCGCGCATGATCAGGTAGGATTCGCCGTCGACCTTGACCTCGGTGCCTCCGTACTTGGAGATGAGGACGGTGTCGCCCTTCTTGACGGTGAAGGCGATCTTCTTGCCGTCTTCGTCGAGCTTACCGGTACCGAGGGCAATGACCTTGGCCTCCGTTGGCTTCTCTTTCGCGGTGTCAGGGATGATGATGCCGCCTTTTTTGACTTCCTTCTCATCGATCGGCTGAACGAGCACCCGGTCGGAGAGGGGTTGGATGTTTACTGCCATGGTGTGTTTTTCCTTGTGGTTGTGGGTTTCTAACAGTCGCCCAAGCCCGCACCTGCGGGAGGGCTCGTTGTTAAAGTGTTGTTGTGGTGGTGATGGGTTGAGAGCTTGGAGAAGCTTTTACTTCTTCTTGTCCTTGTCCTCGTCGACCATTTCGAACTCGGCGTCGACGACGTCGGCGTCCTTCTTGGCCCCTTCGTTATGGGAGGCTGCGGCACCTGCTCCCGCGGCTGCAGCTTCAGGTCCGGGACCTGCCGATGCGGCGGCGTTCTTGTAGAGTTCGGCGCTGACCTCCTGGAACTTCGTCTGAAGGGTCTCGTAGGAGGACTTCACCGCGTCGATGTCGCTGCCCTTGAGGGCTTCACGAACCTTGGCGATCTCGTCCTCGATCTCCTTCTTCTTGGCTCCGTCGAGTTTGTCACCGAGTTCCGCGACCTGCTTCTCGCACTGATAGGCTAGCGTGTCGGCGTTGTTGCGGATCTCGATGCCTTCCTTGGCCTTGAGATCGTCGGCGGCATGGGCCTCGGCCTCGCGCTGCATGCGCTCGACCTCCTCCTTGCTGAGCCCGCTCGATCCGGTGATGGAGATCTTCTGCTCCTTGCCCGAACCGAGGTCCTTGGCGGAGACATTCAGGATGCCGTTGGCATCGATGTCGAAGGTGACCTCGATCTGAGGCGTGCCACGGGCGGCTGGCGGGATGCCATCGAGATGGAAGACGCCGAGCTGCTTGTTGTCCCGGGCGAGCGGACGCTCTCCCTGGAGGACCTTGATCTCCACACCGGGCTGGTTGTCGCTGTAGGTGGAGAAGACGTTGCTCTTCTTGGTCGGGATCGTGGTGTTGCGGGGAATCATCGGGGTGGCGATGCCTCCGGCGGTCTCGATCGCGAGGGTGAGCGGGGTGACGTCGAGAAGGAGAACATCCTTCACGTCGCCACGGAGCACGCCGCCCTGGATGGCCGCACCGATAGCCACAACTTCATCAGGATTCACACCCTTGTGGGGCTCCTTGCCGATCATGTTGCGGGCGGTCTCGACAACCTTGGGCATGCGGGTCATGCCGCCGACGAGCACGAGCTCGTTGACGTCGCCCTTCTTCCACTTGGCATCGGCCAAGCAGTCCTCGACAGGCTTGATGGTGCGCTGGAAGAGGTCGTCGGTGAGCTGCTCGAGCTTGGCACGGGTGAGCTTCTTCTGGATGTGCTTCGGTCCACTGGCGTCAGCGGTGACGAAGGGAAGGTTGATCTCGTACTCCTGGGTGGAGGAGAGGGCGATCTTGGCCTTCTCAGCCTCTTCCTTGATACGCTGGACGGCGTCGGGCTGCTTGGTGAGATCGATGCCGGACTCTTTCTTAAACTCCTCGATGATCCAGTCCATGATGCGGTTGTCCCAGTCGTCACCACCCAGATGGGTGTCTCCGTTGGTGCCGCGAACCTCAAAGACGCCGTCTCCGAGCTCAAGGGCCGAGATGTCGAAGGTGCCGCCGCCGAGATCGTACACGGCGATCTTCTCGTCGGCCTTCTTCTCGAGACCGTAGGCCAGGGAGGCGGAGGTGGGCTCGTTGATGATGCGCAGGACCTCGAGACCGGCAATCTTGCCGGCATCCTTGGTCGCGTTGCGCTGGGAGTCGTTGAAGTACGCAGGGACGGTGATGACCGCCTGGGTGATCTTCTCACCGAGCTTGGCCTCGGCGTCGCTCTTGAGCTTCGCGAGGATCATTGCGGAGATCTCGGGTGGCGAGAAAGCCTTGGGCTTGCCGTCGATCTCAACCTGGATGTGTGCATCCCCGTTGGCAGCCTTGACCAGCTTGTACGGGACGCGGTCCTGCTCGCCGCGGCACTCGTCGTACTTGCGGCCCATGAAACGCTTCACCGAGAAGATGGTGTTCTGCGGGTTGGTGATGGCTTGGCGCTTGGCGGCCTGGCCGACAAGACGTTCGCCGCTCTTGGAGAAGGCCACGACGGACGGGGTGGTCCGTGCTCCTTCGGAGTTTTCCAGAACAACCGGTTCCCCACCCTCCATGACGGACATGCAAGAGTTGGTCGTTCCCAAATCAATTCCTAGAATTTTAGACATAGCACTTCTTAATCAGCAAAGGCCGTGCCCGAAAGATCAATGTCATGCATCTTACTCTCTTATAGAGGGATGCGTATTTTGCAACCTCAAGAAGGAATGCCTTTAATGAGCAGATATGTCTCAACTATGTGCCAGAGACGAGTTTTATGAGCCTCTCTGTCTCACCTAGAAACTTGGTAGCGGCCATCTTGAAAAGCGGAGTGAATTCGTCCGGAGTTCGCTCCACCCATCGGCGGATCTGCTCAATCGGAAAGAAGGCTCCCGTCTCGACCTCGCCGGGCGCGAAGCGAAAGGGCCCGTCGCAGAGGCCTATCAGATACTCCACAAACT
>CAIKYN010000369.1 GCA_903831635.1 uncultured Spartobacteria bacterium | reverse complement strand
TGGAATCCAACCAATGGCGTCTGGCTCAAGGGTCAATGGCGTGTCGGTTGGGAAGATCCCGCAATCAAGGTCGGATCAATTTCAACAACCAATCACCAGATCACCTTCGCCACGGGACTCGGCGGAGGTATCGGCAGCAAATACAAGCGCACCACCGTTCCCTACGGATCGGGACAGGAGAAGTGGTGTGCGATCAATCTCTTGGAGGAGATCCGCCACCCTGGGCAGTGGTGCATCGATTTCAATTCCCAGAAACTTTTTTTCTGGCCTCCTGCACCGCTTGAAGATGCCGACATCGTGGTGTCCCAACTCGATCAACCTCTTGTCTCCATCAATGGAGCAGCCAACCTTGCCTTTATAGGACTTACCTTCGAAGGCTCGCTCGGCGAGGGCATGATCATCACCAATGGTCTCCGTGATCTCGTGGCGGGATGCACCTTTCTCAATCTCGGTGGAAACGGCATCCAACTTCAGGGCCGTGGTTGCGGCATCCAAAGTTGCGACATGCACGACCTCGGTAAGGGATGTGTCATTGTGAACGGCAACCCAGGGGACCGCGCAACGCTCACACAGTCAGGCAACTACATCGTCAACAACCACCTGCACCATTACGGCGTACTGAAATCCCAGTACTCTGCGGCGATTAACACCGCCCGTCTGGTTGACAATGCCAAGAGGGACGAGGGAGTCGTCGGTTGCTATGTGGCTCACAACCTGATCCACCACGCGCCGCGCGACGCTTTCCTCTATGGCGGCAACGACAACGTCTACGAGTTCAACGAGGTGCACCGCTGCGCCTACGACACAGCGGACACGGGGGCCTTCTACGCCTGGCTCGACTGGACACTCCGCGGCGTCGTGATCCGCTATAATTTCATCCATGACACCGTGGGCGGCTATAATCCAGACGACGGCGCTGGTGGATCGCTCGTCTATGGCAACATCTTCATGGGAGATCGGAGCGGCGTCCACATTGCCAGCGGTCCCGACAACACGATCCTCAATAACATCTTCATCAAGGATCAAGGGCCTGTCTTCGGGATTGATGACCGAGGCATGACCAGAGGATACGCCACCAATCCCAAACTCATTACCGCCGTGCAGGAAATTAACCCCACACAACCACCCTGGAGCGAGCGATACCCTGAGATCGTGAATCTCCTGCAGGAACATCACGAACTTCCCCTCCGAACTCTCTTCAAGGACAACGTCATCTACATCAAGAGCGGTGATCCCTATAAACTCGGGATGAAAAAGGAGAACAATACCAACACAGGCCTTATTAACTTCGTGGACAATCTGGTGACGAGCCAGGACCCGGGATTTGTCGACTTTGCTGCCGGAAACTACGCGCTCAAACCCGGATCGGAGGTCTTTTCGAAGATCCCGGGCTTCCAGCAGATCCCGTTCGACAAGATGGGTCTACAGATCGACAAGTACCGCAAGAATCTTCCAACCGACCAGGAAGCGGGTCGCACCCCGGATCAAAATCCCTGGAAAGCCACCGATACCGACAAGCATTTCTCTACCTGACAACTTCCAACATCCCCCCATGAATACCAAATACAAACTTGTCCTTGGGGCGCTCTGCGCTTTGGTTCTACTGGCCTCCTCCGTCCGGGCCAACACCCCCGAGGAGCTTCGATCCCCAACAAACATCGTCTTTCAGTTCAAGCAGGAAGGTGAGTTCTCAGGGTGGCCGGACGGGTCCAAGACAACGGCACGTGCCTATCTCTGGGTTCCGGAGGATTGCAGGAAACTCCGCGGCATCATCGTGCTCTGCGCGAATGTTCCTGAAATGATGCTCGCCGGACACGAGCAGATCAGGAAGGTCTGCCGTGAGAACGATCTCGGCATCGTCTGGTGCCCACAGTCGTTCATGAACTTCAAGAGATTCGGCCCTGATAAGAAGATGGCAAACACTGAATCCGTGGCCTTTCTGCAGCAACTCCTGAATGGCCTCGCCGAAACCTCGGGCTATCCCGAGGTGGCGACCGTCCCTTGGATACCGATCGGTGAGTCCGGTCACCTGCTGATGTCGGATGCTCTTGTTGAGGCCGCTCCAGGACGTGCCATCGCAGGAATTTGGCTCAAGAACAATCATCTCCCGCCGCATGACCGAACGACTCCGGCGCTGGTAGTTTTTGGATCGGCGCAGGAGTGGGGACAGGACAAGCCAGATACCAACAAGAACACGACCTTCATGAACCGCTGGGCATCCAACGCCACTGGCTATGAGATGGTCGTTAACGAACGCAAAGCTCATCCCGACTGGGCGCTCACCTACGCAATCGACGGGCAGAGCGGCCACTTCGATTGTTCCGAGAAAGTTGCTTCGATTACAGCTCGCTACATCGAAAACGTTACGAAGGCGCGCCTTCCAAAAGATGGAGGCACCAATCTTGTTCCCGTTGACATGACCCAAGGCTTCCTTGCGGACATGCCGGCTCCAGGACATACAAACTCCCCGGCTACGGCTTGGAACGATACCCAAGCCTCCAACCGTGCAGTCCCTTGGTTCTTTGACAAGGAAAGTGCGGTGGAAGCTCAGTCACTTGGCCTGGTCAACTGGAAGGCCAAATCACAGCTCCCTGCGTTTGCAGACACGAATGGAACCGTGATGCCCTTTATTTTCAATGGCATCAGTTCGATTGCAATCAATGCTCAACCCAAGCCCTATACCAATGCGGCTACGGGCGCTGTCACCAACGCACCGGTGATTATCACGGATCCCGACGGCATCACCTTTCATCTCAAGGGGGTGCTTCTCGATAAGATCCCCGAGACTTTTGTCGGTGCCGGAGCTGGAGAAAAACTTGAAAAGACTCCCGGAGAGCCCGTGGTGGAATGGATGAACGGCTGCATCGAGCCGTTGGGCAACGGGACCTTCCGAATCGCCGTGGACCGCAACTGGCCTAACGTCGCCAATTATATGGCTGTTCGCCAACCGGGGACCGATGATGTCCGTGGTGTTGTCCAGCCCGCGGGGGTTTCGGTGAAGGAAGCTAACTCCGAAGGAAACGCACAGAAGATCACTTTTGATCCGATCCCGGACGTCAAGGCGGGCACGGAATCGATCCAACTGAAAGCAACCTCCGACTCGGGTCTCCCTGTTCGCTTCTTCGTCGACGCGGGACCTGCGATTATCCAAGGGGACAAGCTTGTCTTCACCAAGATCCCTGCCAACGCCAAGCTTCCTCTCACCGTCACAGTCGGTGCCTGGCAGTTCGGCCGGTGGGCCGAACCGAAAATCAAGAAAGCAGATATCGTGAAGCAGAGCTTC
>CAIKYN010000368.1 GCA_903831635.1 uncultured Spartobacteria bacterium | reverse complement strand
TCTGGAAATCGGAGTAATGCTTCTCCATGCGGCAGCTGAAGCGACAGGATAGTATTGCTCCGCTTCCTTGCGCAGATCCTTCATGGCGCCGTCATTGGCAACCAGGCAGAGATTGGCGAGGCCGTTTCCTAAATCTGCCAAACCTCCGTAGCCATTCTTATAGATGCGCATCTCAAGGGTGCCATCATATCCCTCGGGGTGGGGGATATGTGTTTGGAGGCCGATCCTGGCAGTCCGCCGAAGAGGGGCATGCATTCCAAGGTGTCGTGCGGTGACGGAGTTCCGTCCATCAGCCGCAACGACAAGCCGGGCGACATGACTCTCTCCCAGTGAGGTTGTGATTTCCCAGAGCTCGGATACTTTTCGAAGGCTGGTTACCGGTGATCCATCCTGAAAAATCACCCCGGAAGCAATGGCATGATCCACAAGTAGTGCATCCAGATCCCTGCGTCTGACCACCAACTCCGGAGATGACTCACTCGATGGTGGGAGTGAAATTTCCGTCTGGCCCGCATCAACCACCGAGAATCGTATCCTTCGGGGTATGGTCGAGGGGAGGGAGCGTACTTGCTCGGCAATACCGAGATCATCGAGAACAGGCCAAGCCGTCGGATTCAGACAATCACCGCAGACTTTGTCCCTGGGGAAACGCGACGCCTCCAGGAGGAGAACCTTTTTCCCGGACTTCGCGCAGAGGGTTGCGCAGGTGCTACCAGCGGGGCCGGCTCCGATCACTACAAGATCGTGTTTCCTCATACGAAGATCTCCGCGACGGTATCGGCAAGGAGGCGTCCTTTGGGAGTGAGGAGCCAACGATTCCCCTCGAGATTCACGAGCCCCTGGCTCAGAGCCTCCTTCAGCTCGGACTCCCACAGGGAGGATTCCGAGACAAGCAATCCGGTATTGGTTCTCATTCCGAAGGCGGCCCGCTCACCAGCCTTCACTCGCTCGGAAACCTCCTCCTCAAAATCAATGGCTGTGGAGCCTGCCATGGTTGTCTCACTGTAGATTCCAGTATCCCGGATATTCCTCCATCGACGCGACCCCATGGTGGAGAAGGCGCTCGGACCGAGCCCGATATAATCGGAGCCTTTCCAGTAGGCAGAATTGTGCTGCGATTCCCTCCCGATGAGAGCGTAGTTGGAAACCTCATATTGTGCATATCCAGCATTCCCCAGGAGCTTCGCCGTCAGTTCGAACTGATCTGCCTCCAAACCCTCGTCGGGTGACATTTCTCCACGTCCCAGCTTTTTGAAGAAGTCGGTATCCTCTTCGTAGGTGAGTCCATAGGCCGAGAGATGCTCAGGGGCTAGTCGAAGGCTTCTTTCCAGGGTACGTCTCCATGATTCCAAGGATTGCCCCGGCACTCCGAAGATGAGATCGATGGAGACATTATCGAAACCAGCTCTCCGAAGAACCTGAAATGATTCCTCCGCCTTGTCGGCGTCATGCGTTCGTCCCAGTGACTTCAGCACAGCATCATCCCAGGATTGAACGCCCATGCTGATGCGGTTGATTCCAAAATCCTTTAACAATGCGGCCTTGTCAGGGGCCACGGTCGCGGGATTCATCTCGATGGTCCACTCTTCCAGAGCACTCAGATCGAGCCTCGAACGAAGGCCGCCCAGGAGCTTCTTAAACTGTGGGATTGAGAGGGCACTGGGAGTGCCGCCTCCAAAAAAAATAGTCTTTGGTTTCAGAAGGGTAGACCATCGATCCGTCTCAACCAGCAGGGCCTCCAGGAATGTTTCGACTCGTTCACGTCCCGCCGATTCCTTATAAAAAGCACAGTAGGGGCAGATGTTCGGACAGAATGGTATATGGATATAGAGATGCTCGATCATGCTACCGACTGCCTATTGAAAAGGATTCACGGGATTCCCTCAAGGATCAGTCAATGTCTCTGTTTTGCTATCAGGAAGTGATCGCGCGGAGAGATTCATGATGTTAACTTCCCAATGCGTCACGCCTTCATGAATGCTTTCCGTCTCATCATTTGCACGGGATTCGTGATTCCAGGGATTCTTGCTTCCGGCCTCTTGGCTAATGGACCCTCAAAGTCCGATACCGTTGAGATGAAACCTGCTTCTGAACTCCTTAAGACTCAAGAACCGGGCAAGGTCTTCCCCAGCGTTCTTGCGAAGGCCTCGACTCAACCCATGGCTATCGTTGTCTCGCTTTCCAAACAGCGAGCTTACTTACTGGTGGGGGGAAAGGTGGCCGTCGATTCCCCGATCTCCTCTGGGCGGCGCAATGGGTGGACTCCAAAGGGAAATTTCGCCGTTTTGGAGAAGGATCCGAATCATCACTCCTCACTCTATGGAAACTTCCTTGATAATGCGGGTCGGGTGATTCGCTCCGGTGTGAGTAGCAGGTTGGATGCGGCCCCCAGCGGCACTCACTTCAGCGGTGCGCCCATGAAGTTTTTTCTTCGCCTCACCCCTCAGGGGGTCGGAATGCATGTCGGGATTCTTCCCGGGTATCCAGCCTCCCATGGCTGCATCCGTCTTCCTCAGGATATGGCCGAAATCATCTATACCAACGTCGGGGTGAATACCCCTGTCACGGTGGGGGATTAGAAGTAAGCGGTAAGTTCAGCGGAGCAGGAGATTCCAGTTTCACCCAAGTTACTCGATGGAGGAGGACATCAACTCCATGTGGTCCTCAAAATCCGAGTCCGAGGAGGTATAGGAAATGGAGGAAGTAGAGGAAAGCGAGGATCCCGGTATTCCGAAGCCGTGTAGGGAGAGGAGAGCAACAGCTGCCAGTCCTGCCAAGGGGACAGGCATGAGCCAGCGAAAGAGAAGAGTCCGTGTGCGCCATTCCCCGTGTGTTTTTGCCTGAGCAACCGTTCGTGTAGCAAACCAAGGGGAGGGGATGACGGGATATGTCTTAGCATCAACGGATAGGAGATCCCAAAGCCGATCATGTTGGGGATCAGCTTCCTGACCTTG
>CAIKYN010000367.1 GCA_903831635.1 uncultured Spartobacteria bacterium | reverse complement strand
CGGGATCCCCTGCCGCCACCGCCAGAATGGCAGCGACGAACGGCATGGGATATCTCAGTTACCGAGACGGCAGCAACCGGTGCAGACGGGGAATGAAGTGGTGGAATCCAAGGAGTTCATTTTGGGTTCCATACTCTTCTTGATCGATTCAACGAGACCCTCCCGAAAGAGAGGGGAAAACTAGTTCGGATTACCAGCTCGACTTGGTCACACCCGGAATCATTCCGTTGGTGGCCAATTCGCGGAAGGTGATACGCGAGAGCTTGAAACGACGCAGGAAAGCGCGGCGACGTCCCGAGATCTGGCAGCGGTTCACCAAGCGAACAGGGCTCGCGTTGCGTGGAAGCTGGCTGAGGCCGATGTAGTCTTTTTTTGCCTTAAGCTCGGCACGGAGTTCCGCCCACTTAGCGACGGTCTCGCGTTTGCGTTTATCTCTTTCCAGCCATGAAGTCTTTGCCATAAGGACAGGAGAGCTTATGGAAAATTCGTTGCTGTGCAAGATCTTTTTTAATCATTTTTCCCAAGGCCGCTTACTCTTCCTTTCGGATTGCTTCACCGGGGCCTTTCACGACATCGATAGATGATGAGTAAACCCTCCGCAAGAAAGGGGCCGACAGTGAATCGGCCGCGCCTGATCATTTCCGAGAGCGAATCGGGAGCTGACATGCTGCATGCCACGGGATTCAGGGCGCCGGATTCCTTTGTCTACCTCGAGAGCCGGGGGGGCACAGCGATCCTGCTCAGTGATCTCGAGTTTGATCGCGGGAGGCGCCAGGCGGCGGTGGACGAGGTGGTTTCGCTGAGTGAGCTTTCAGCAAGCTTGGAAAAGTCCCTCGGACGCAAGCTATCACCCATGGAGGTGATCGCCCGCTTTCTGAAAGCGCGTGGGGGGAGTCGTCCTCTGGTACCGTCAGATTTTCCGCTCGGACTTGCCCGCGAGCTCGAGGAGTGCGATATCGTGGTGAGCCCGGTGGAGGGAATGTTCCGTCCCGAACGTCAGATCAAGACCGCTGAGGAGGTCCGTCTCATGACTCAGGTAACACGAATCACCGAGCAGGGCATGGAGAGGGCGTTCGAAGTTCTTCGAGCCGCCACGATCGGCCCCCGGAATATCCTCCGATGGGGAGGAGGCATTCTCACCTCTGAGCGTCTGAGGATCGAGATCGAGTCGGCGATTCTCAGGGCTGGTGGGATACCTGCGGGGAATTCGATCGTGGCCTGCGGAGAGCAGGCCTGCGACCCGCACGAGAGGGGCCATGGCCCGCTCAAGGCGCATCAGCTCATCATTCTCGACCTCTTCCCCCGGGCGGCCGCAAGCGGCTATTATGGGGATCTCACCCGCACCGTGGTCCGGGGTAAAGCCTCCGAGGCACAGACCCGTCTCTGGGAGGTCTGCCTGCTTGGCCAGAAGCTCGCCCTCGGTGCGCTCCGCTCGGGAGTGGATGGAGGGAAGATCCACCGCGAGGTGACGCAATTCTTCACTGACAACGGCTATCCTACCGAGCGAGTCGGCATGGCCAAGGATGGCTCGGGGGGGCGCTGGAGCGGATTCTTCCATGGAACCGGGCATGGCCTTGGTCTCGAACTCCACGAGGCACCGCGTTTCGGCGCGGCTAAGCTCAAGACTGGACAGGTCTTCACTATCGAGCCCGGGCTCTACATCCCGGGACTCGGCGGGGTGCGCCATGAAGATGTCGCACTCATCACAAAAACCGGTCACAGGCAGCTGAGTCGCTGCCCGAAGCCTTTTGAGCTCTAACTGCTAAAAATCTAAAGCTTTAACCTGCCATGAAACCTGTCGTCCTCACCATAGCCGGATCCGATTCCTCCTGCGGAGCCGGAGCCCAGGCTGATTTGAAGACCTTTTCCTCACTCGGATGCCATGGACTCACGGCGATTACCTGCATTGTCGCTGAGACACCGGGCAAGGTGCGCTCGATCCAGTCGGTGAAGCCGGAGATTGTACGCGACCAGCTCGAGGTGCTCCTTGCCGCTTACCCCGTTGCTGCCATAAAGACCGGGATGCTTTTCTCCACCCCGATCATCCGTGCGGTGGCCGGAGTGCTGGCGTCGATCAAGAAGCTCCCGCCGCTGGTGATCGATCCGGTCATGGTGGCCTCAAGCGGGGATCCCCTGCTGAAAGCTGATGCCCTCACTGCCTACGAAAAGCATCTCTTTCCCTTGGCGACGCTCATCACTCCGAACCTGGATGAGCTCGGCATCCTGACCGGACTCCATCCCACATCGCTCAATGAAATGCGGACAGCAGGCAAGCGCCTGACAGCCGCCACTGGCTCCGCCATCTTGCTCAAGGGAGGTCATCTCAAGGGGAACACGGCCACAGACATTCTTCTGACCTCGGATTGGGAAGAGCAGGAATACAGCGCGCCCTTCGTCAAGGGGGTGGAGACTCATGGCACCGGATGTACCTACTCCGCGGCGATTGCTGCTGGACTAGCGAAAGGGTTGCCTCTGCCGAAGGCGGTGGCTGGCGCTAAGAAATTCATCACACGGGCGATCCGTGATTCCCTCCGCTGGGGTAAGGTTCAGGCTTTGGATCAGGTGCAATGCTGATCACTTCTGTGTTAAAGAGACTTACTGGAGATCCTTGAGCGATTTTACCTTATAATTAAATTGTTCATCATTTATCAGATTATTCATCTTTTGTAGTTTTGCTCTCTCCTCGGGAGATTCATTTGGCATATCCCATTTGAATTGCTTTTTAAGAGATAGAAGTGGGACTGCTTTTAAGGACTTGTGGCTCGAAAGATAAACTACAACGCTGCCAAACACAGCTGCTGCTAAACAAATAAAAAAGGTTTTTTTCATTATTCGATCACCGAGAGGGCTCCCGAGGCCTTGATTTGTTTGGCCTCTTCCTCGGTCATCCAGCGTTCTTTCGCAATACGTCCCCAGGAATCGGAGATCGCGATTTCGCGGGTCTTTTCGTTATAGCCGATGATGAGGCAGATGTGGCCCCATTCGGGGTCGGGCTTGAGTGGTGCGGTCTTTTTCAGCGAGGGTAGGAACCGGGTTGCCCAATCATCCCAGTTGGCCACGGCAACACGGTGCGCCATCCGTTCCTTGACCCTATTGTTGAACTCCGGAGTGCTGAAGTGGGTGAAAAGAATCGGTTTGCCGGCATCGATGAGTGGCTTGATCTCCTGAATGCTTCCCGAAAAGTTTTTCTGAGTGATGGTTCCGCCGGCATCCCGAATCATGGCATAGGTTGCTGCCTGGATGGCCTGAACACTTGTACCGCCTCCAGCGCCGGTCTGCCCAGCCATGGCAAGGATGTTCATGTCTTCGGAGAGCCCATAGTAGCGAAGCACTCTCTCAAATGTAGCGGGAACGCAGTAGCCTTTGCGCCCCTGATCGACCATGGGCAGATCCGTGATGATGACATCGCCGTTTTCCTTATGCTTCACCCGCTGGGAAAGCATCGCCTTGGCCGAGGCAAAGGCTTTGCGATCAGCATCCGCATCGTCAAACGAGGAGGTGGGAAGGATCCGCAGCGTGACATACTCGTTGGAAGGCGCAACCAGCAGGAAGGTGGTGCCGTTCCAATCCCAGCGTTGGCCCGCCTCAGCCGTCGAGGCAAAACGGCCAGTTCGGGCGGGTTTGGAATCGCCAAAGAGGTTTTTCAAGGCCGATTCCACAGCAGCCTTGTCATGCCGCATCGCATCCTGACACCCCTTTAGCATCGCGTCCGTGACATTCAACGGTTGATCCGATCTCTGGCGTGCGGCCTCTTGGGCCGAGCTATAGAAAGCCACGTCCCCTTTATTGGCAAAGAGCACGGAGACCTTGGCCACCTTGTTATTGAGTCCTTGCAGGAAGAGGCCAAGAGCTCGCGACCCGAGCACCGTGATCCCGGAATTATCCGTGTAGGGATACCATCGGTACCCAGTCTCATAGGAGGTGCTCGACTCACGCGGCCAATCGAGGCGTCCAGCCACCATGGCGTCATTCTCCTCCCAGAGGGACCGGCTATCGAAGAGAGGAATTCCCAGTGCCTTGTTCACCTCCTCGGCAGTCGGAGATTTGGTTCCAGAATTCAAGGGAGTGCTCTTTGGGATCGTAGTGACTGATGCGGGAATTGCGAACGGTGAAGTGGTCGCGGGTGCTGATGCCCCGGACGCTGAAGGCTGAGCCGCTTGCGATGCGAGCGTAGAAGTTTCTAGGGGTGTGGGAGGTGTCGCAGGTTGAGGAAGAGCATCGAGTGAAACGCTCTCACTCGGCACAGCAAAGGGAGTCTCGGTCTGGGTACGCTTCACCACGAGTTCACCCATGGAGTTGGTCGTAACAATCATGACCCGTGTGCCGGAAGGAATCTTCGCAAAGCCGATCACGTGTCCATCCACGATGAGATCCATCTTGGCCTCCTTGATCAACGTGCCCTGACTGGTCGCCCGGGCTGTCATGCTGGGAATTACGGCCAACGCCAGGAGAAGGACTTTCTTCACAAAGCAACGATTCATGATGGGGGGACGGTCCACCCAGTTGAATACCATGACTTGAGGAAGTCACGGAGGAATCACCTCTCACCTCTCGGGAAGCGATTGGGAGGATGTGGCTAAGGAGGGAATCGAACCCCCGACACGAGGATTTTCAGTCCTCTGCTCTACCAACTGAGCTACTTAGCCATGAATTCCAAAACCCGTTTTTCATGCGGGAGAGTGAAAATCCCCTATTCGGCGCCGATGGGCAAGTCTCTTCTTCCGCGGAAATGCCAGGAAGTAATCTGCCCAATGACAACTGCCAAAAAAAACGCCGCACCCTCACGGATGCGGCGGTTTGAAATTCTTCTAAAAAGAGGCTTATTTTCCCTGCTTCTCTTCGATGTACTTCACGACATCGCCGACCTTCTGGAGCTTCTCGGCATCCTCGTCGGGAACCTCGACTCCGAATTCTTCCTCAAAAGCCATGACGAGCTCGACGGTGTCGAGGGAGTCGGCTCCGAGATCCTCGATGAAGGAGGCATTGATGGTGACTTGTTCAGCGGTCACGCCGAGTTGCTCGACGATGATGTCGCGGACTTTTTCTTCGATGGTTTTTTCAGACATGGTTGATGTGGTTATCGGATACCCGAGCACGAGTAAAGACCGGAGAGTGTCTTGGCAATAATTTTCTCCCTATCCAATCCGATGTCGATCTGTTCCGCTGTGGGAATCATGGCTGATTTTTCACTCTTTGAACGCAGTGTCCGGCTCGAGGCCTCGCCCGGTGAGGTCTATGCCTTCCACGAAGACCCGCGTAACATCACGAAGATCTCGCCCCCTTCCCTCAAGGTGGAGCGGGTGGAGTGCCGTGTCCCCGCATCTGCCGGGGACGAATTCCGCCTCTGCATCCGGCAGTTCGGTCTGCCCCTGGAGTGGATCGGATTCTGGGAAGAGGCGGTGCCGAATGAGAGGCTTGTGGATGGTGCGCGGAAGAGCCCCTTCCGGCATTGGCGCCATCATCATCTTTTCGCAACCGATGGCGATGGGACGGTGATGACCGATCGGGTCGAGTATGCGCTCCCCTTCGGAGTGATCGGACTGCTGCTCGACATGACGGTGATGCGAGTTGTCTTCACCGCCATGTTCATCGCGCGCCACCGGGCAACACGGAGGTTTTTCGCCAAAAAGGCTTAAAAAAATGCTCAGGGTTCCGGCGTGACCGTGGCGGTCGCCACAAATCCCTGCTGGTTGGCCAAGGAGACCTCGATGGTGTAGGTTTGCCCCACCTTCATTCCAGTGGTCGAGATCTTTTCCGTGTAGCTGATGAACTCCTCGGGATTCACGGCGACGAATCCCTCGGT
>CAIKYN010000366.1 GCA_903831635.1 uncultured Spartobacteria bacterium | reverse complement strand
CAGACCGAGATTGTAGATCGCTGGATCGACCTTGGGAGCCTTGGGTGCGTAAACGCTCGCGGGGCCACCCGAGAGGATGATTCCCTTCACAGTCCCGTCGGCGATGATCTCGCTGGCCTTGGTCGTGTGAGGCAGAATCTCCGAAAAAACCCGGCATTCACGCACGCGTCGGGCGATCACCTGCGTGTATTGTGATCCAAAATCAAGAATGACGATCTTGGAAGTTGCCTTGGGTTCGCGCAGAGCTTTGGGAACCTTGGAGACTGGCGACCTGGCCAACCTGGGCGAGGAAGACTTGATTTTCTTCACTGCAGGTTTCACGGTTTTTTTATTTTTGGACGAGGTTGGCATCTTGGTCGGAAAGGAGCTTATTGAAAATCGTTGCCCAACTGGCCACCCATATCTCCCTTCATCACCTTTTCATTATAAAGGTGCCCCTTCCCCTCAAGTCCTTGGATGGCGTTATCAGCGATATCATCGGCATCACTTTCAGCCGTTGCGCAGCCGGTGAGACAGAAAACGGGCATGAGGATGACGAGAAGAATGAGTAGAATTCTGAGCGGATTCACTCGACGACCCTAAAAGATCCGATGCAGAAGGCAATACGGGATGGGGAGTGAGTTTAAATATGAAACTCATGAACTCGGTAAAAATGTGATGAATCCGTGATAATAAACAGGGCAACCATTGGCGCGAGACCTGAAAAGGTGCAGGGCTCGATTTTTTCGATCCGGGATCTCTATTCTTAAGCTAAGAATACGCCAACTGGCTTTTCTGATTCCTTCATGAGTTCCTGAGTTCCATATTTATTAATCGATTCCGGATAACTCTTTGATGAAAAACAGTCTTCCCCCTGATCTCCTCCTAGAGGCCTATGCCTCCGGGATCTTTCCCATGGGGTTGCCGGATGGGGAGATTCGATGGTATTCGCCCGATCCCAGGGGGATCATTCCTCTGGAAGAGTTTCACACTCCTCACGGACTCAAGAGAGCCCTCAAAAACCAACCCTGGGAAATCAGAATCGACACCTCCTTTCGGGAGGTAATGAGAGCCTGCGCATTACGCGAAGAGACTTGGATCACAGAACCGATCGCCGAGAGCTATCACTCCCTTTTTGAGGGTGGTTACGCTCATTCCGTGGAGGTCTGGCGGGAGGAAGAGCTGGCGGGAGGCCTCTATGGGGTCTCCATCGGAGGAGCCTTCTTTGGGGAGTCGATGTTCCATCGGATCACCGATGCCTCCAAGGTAGCACTCTGGCATCTGGTCGAGATCCTGAAAGGAAGTGGGTTCACCTTACTTGACAGTCAATGGACCACTCCGCATCTCGAACAATTCGGAGCCAAGGAAATCTCGAGAGCCGATTATCTCAAAAGGCTTGCCGCAGCACTTCCTCTCAAAACAACTTTCCCAAGGGCCATTCCCCAGGACTTAAGCGATTAATTGAAGAGCGGTAGCTCCGCCGTGGGATCGGGTGCTCCCGGCATCTTGCGTCGCGTCCCTGCCAGGGTGGGACGTCCCTCGGCATTGAGTTCCGCCTTCTCCAGATTCGTCAGGATCTCCCGGGCCCGCTCGACAACCGTGGAGGGTAGCCCTGCCAGTCTCGCAACCTGGATGCCATAGCTCCGGTCGGCCGCACCCTGGATGATTTTTCTTAGAAAGACGATCCGGTCATTCTGCTCTCGGACGGCGACATTCAGATTCCGGACACCCGAGCGCGTTCGGGCCAGATCGGGAAGTTCATGGTAGTGGGTCGCGAAGAAAGCACGGCAACCGGTAATATCATGCAGGTACTCGGCGACACTCCAGGCGATCGAGAGACCATCGAAGGTGGCTGTACCACGCCCGATCTCATCCAACAGCACGAGACTGCGGGTGGTGGCATTATGGAGAATATTCGCGGTTTCGTTCATCTCGACCATGAATGTCGAGTGCCCCTTGGAGAGATCGTCACTGGCGCCGACACGTGTGAAGATCCGATCGGTCACACCGATACGGGCCGACACAGCCGGAATCCAGCTCCCCATCTGGGCCATGACAGTGAGCAGGCCGACCTGACGGAGGTAGGTCGACTTTCCGGCCATATTCGGACCGGTAATGATGCCCATGCGGTGGTTCGCGGCATCGAGATCGGTGTCATTCGGCACGAAGGCCTCCCCGCCGGCACGTTGATCCATCACCGGGTGACGCCCGTCACGGATTTCCAGCAGTGTCGAATCATCCACAACGGGACGGGAATAGCCAAAAAGCCGCGCCGTCTCAGCCAGGGAACCCAGGGCATCAAGGGCTCCTGCCGCCGAAGCGGTCTCCTGTAAGGGAAGCACTTGCTCAAGGACAGCAGCGCGGAGGCGCTGGAAAATTTCAATTTCAAGCGCCTTGGACCTTTCTTCGGAACCAAGGATCTTGCCCTCCATCTCCTTGAGTTCGGGGGTGATAAAGCGTTCTCCTCCCGCGGTGGTCTGCTTGCGGGTATAGTCGGCAGGAACACTCCCGAGATTCGCCGTGGTGATTTCGATGAAGTAGCCAAAGACGGCATTGAAGCGCACTTTGAGCGACTTGATCCCGGTTCGTTGGATCTCCTTTTCTTGTAGCGCTGCGATCCAGGCCTTTCCCTCGGTGGAGGCATTCCGGAGTTCATCCAGGGCGGCATCGAATCCCGAGCGGATCATCCCCCCCTCTCGGATAGTTGGAGGCGGTTCATCAACCAGAGCAACCTTGAGCATGGAAGTGAGTTCCGGAAGCGGGTGCAGATTCTCCCCGAGTTGGCCGAGGAGATCGCCGCCGCAACCGGAAAGCACCTCCTGAATCGCAGGTAACGATCCCAGGGAGGAGCAGAGGTTGGCTAGGTCGCGGGCGTTCCCGGAATTCTGACTGAGGCGTGAAACCGATCTCTCGATATCGCGAATGCCTCCCAGACGATCGCGAAGATCTCCCAACTTCAACGGGGAGGAAATCAGTAAACCAATCGCATCTTGCCTCCCGGTGATCGAGGGAGGATCAATCAGCGGATGCAGGATCCAATCACGCAGGGTGCGCGCACCCATCGGAGTGACAGTCCTGTCGAGTGCCCCGAGCAGGGTCATCCCTCGCCCCGCCCTTGAGGTGACTAGCTCGAGATGTCCCTGCGTGGAGGCATCCAGCAGCAGATGCTCAGCCTGATGATAGGCACGGAGTGATCGCAAGTGCCCAGCATCCCGGCGAAGCGTCCGAGTGAGGTAGTGAAGGAGCGCACCGGCAGCAGTGACTCCACAGGGAACATCATTCAGCCCGAAGCCATCGAGCGAATGGACTTTGAAATGCGACAACAGCAACTCCTTGGCAGCCATCGGATCGAAGAGATAAGCCTCCACCTCCTCGGCCTTCGGGAGGCCCAGAGGGAGACCATTTTGCAAATCCAGCAACAGCTCTTTCCTTCCCTCGGGAATCAGAATCTCCGCAGGTGCCATGCGGACCACTTCATCGAGCACGGCATCTATGGAGGAAAGCTGCGTGATACGAAACTCCCCTGTACTCAGGTCGGCACAGGCAAGTCCGAACACCCCCCCTTCCTTTAAGGGAGGGAGGATGGCGGCGGTGAAATTGTGGTTTTTTTCCTCAAGACCGGCATCCTCCAGCGTGCCCGGGCTCAGGATCCGCGCAATCTCTCGGCGCACCAGTTTGCCAGCCTGAACCTCACCCACCTGCTCGCAGAACGCGACGCGACGACCCGCGGCAAGAAGCTTCTCCATATAGCCGCGCGCAGCGTGATACGGGACACCGCACATCGGCACGTCGCCGCGCTTGGTAAGCGCGACATTCAGGATCGCCGAGGCCTCCTTGGCATCGTCGAAGAACATCTCGTAAAAATCACCGAGTCGGAAAAGCAGGAACGTCCCCGGCGGCAGGTCGCGCCGCAGGGCGTGATACTGCTTCATCATGGGGGTCGCTTCGGAGGCCATAGGGGAGGACTTTAGGCTGAAGACTGAAGGCTGTTAGCCAGAAATCAGAAGCGCTTCCTAGGAGTTAAGGAAGGCCGTGAGGGGGCTTGTTGGGATGGCCTGGTCAGCTTTCATTGGGAGGCCAGCTGCCACCGCCTCCGCAGCTCCCTCGACAGCCATCCGGAAGGCACGCGCCATGCGGACAGGATCACCGGCGACGGCGATCGCGGTATTCACCAGGACGGCATCGGCCCCGAGTTCCAATGCCTCAGCGGCATGGCTCGGCGCACCGATTCCTGCATCGACGACGACGGGAACGGTAGCCTGCTCGATAATGATCGAGATCTGATTCCGGGTCTCAAGACCCCGATTGCTTCCGATCGGAGAACCGAGCGGCATGACGGTAGAAGCACCCGCTTCCTGGAGTCGCTTGGCCAGGACAGGATCGGCATTGATGTAGGGAAGCACGGTGAATCCTTCAGCCACCAAAACCTCTGTCGCTTTTAATGTCTCGATGGGATCGGGAAGCAGGTAGCGGGGGTCGGGGTGGATCTCGAGCTTCACCCACTTCGGCAAGCCAGCGGCGGCAGACAGGCGAGCCAATCGCACCGCCTCCTCGGCAGTATTGGCGCCGCTGGTGTTGGGAAGCAGGAGGTATTTCTCCGGGTCAATGAACTCAAGGATGTTCGCGAAGGGGTCTCCCTTCCCCCCTTTTCCGGAGAGATCAGCTCTGCGCAGGGCAACCGTGACGATCTGGGTGCCACTCGCGCCCAAAGCCTCACTCATGATGGCTCCGGAGGAAAATTTTCCGGTTCCAAGAAAAAGGCGCGAGGAAAACTCACGCCCGGCAATGATCAGAGGCGATGCTGCGGACATCTTCGGAGGCTATCCTTTGGATCGACGCCCTGCAAGAAAGGGCGCATCAGAGGAACCGACCCGGAAGGACTTCTAAGCCTCCTGGATCTTTCCCTAGGCCACGGAAGAACCAATCGCCACCAGGGCCTCGTCACGCGTCGCACAGACGGGATAGGCCGTCTGGAACTGGGCGATATCGAAGATCCTTTGAACGGCAGGTTGGAGGGCGCAGACAGCCAAGCCGCCACCGACCCGCTGCAGTTGTCGTCCCAGCAGGAAAAACTCACGGAATCCCGCGCTGCTGACGTACTCCAATCCGGCAAGATCAAAGACAACGCCCTTCGAGCCGCTAGATTCGATCTCCTTGGCAACAGAGTCCTTGATCATGTTCTGCTCTGTTGCGTCGAGGCGCCCCTTGAGGGTCACAACAAGGATCGGACCGGCTTTTTCAAATTGGATATTCATGCGATTCATTTAACTCAAAATGCACCGGGGGATCTCCGTCAAGATCCGTTCTTGGGCCATGAAACGAAGTCTCTGCGGAGAGACTGCTTCATCCGCTTGGCATTGCTCCCGGTATGTACTATCGCTTGCAAAGGACTCCCTGCATTCATGCCCTCTCTGAAACATTACCTGACCCCCCGATCCATCGGGCAAAGGTTTGCCCTCACCATCGGGGCCGGCGCCGGCGTGATCCTGATCGTTCTGGCTGTGGCCAACTACTTCAGCGGTAGGGAACTGCTCCTCAGGCAAACCTCTCAGGAGGCACTCCGTGCGGTGAACGATGAGATCAACACCATGGACGATCTCGTCGAGCGCATGGCCATGTACCCCGAGGTCATTGCGGCCAGTGAACTTGCGGAGACAAACAACGAGGGAGTGAAGGTTCCTTGGCTCTCTTCCCTGCTGAAGCACTCGCCGATGCCTGCCATCTACGGTCTTTATATCGACAGGGAACGCCGGGACTGGCGCGATCCGGATTCCAATCCCTGGGTCGACCGCAAGAGCTGGCCCAATGCGGCCCACCTAAAATACGACTTCCATGATGAGAGCCAGGACTGGTACCGGGGGGCCAAGGAATCAAAAGGCCTCCATGTGACTCAGCCCTATTTTGATGCGGGCGGTTCCGATATCGACATGGTCAGCATCACCAAACCCGTTTATTCATCCAAGGGAACCTTCCTGGGGGTGGCGGGAGTGGATGTGGCTCTGGATGAAATGCGAAAGATCGTTCGCCAAATCCACATCAGGAATTATGAATCCGACATGGCACTGGGAGTGGAGGAGGGAAAAGTCACATCATCTCCCAAGGCTCCGGCCTTGGGACCGAAGGAACTCCGTGAAACGGCGTATCTGGTCTCCCAAAGCGGAGCCATCATCGTGAGTCCCGAGTCAACAAAGGACAAACCAGCTCCCAAAGCGGGTGATCAGGATCCGGCCAAAGCACTCGAAGACCTACTTAGCAACGGACTCGTCACCAGCGTTCCCGGCATCCAGAAGATCCTCGCCTCGGACAGCGGATGGCAACATCTCAAGGATGGAAGCAACAAGGTGATCTACTGGGCGAAAGGACGAACCACAGGATGGAAACTAGTCCTGGAAGTTCCCTACCAGCTCATCGTGGCACCCGCGGCGAAGTTGGCCCAGGAATCGGCTATCATCGGAGGGTGCGGACTCGTTCTGCTGATAGGTGTGGTGATTTTTACGGCCCGCAGGGTTTCGCAACCGATCACCGAACTGCAAACCGTGGCAACCTCATTTGAAAAAGGAAGCTACGAAGGAGGAAAAGGAATTTTGGAGCGGATCGGGAAACGATCCGATGAGCTGGGCCGGTTTGCCAAAAGCTTTTCCACCATGGTCAGTGAAATCCGCCTGCGGGAAGAGCGCCTCTCGGAATGGAATGCCAACCTCGAACAGACCGTGAAGGAAAGAACTGCAGATCTCGCTTCCGCCATGACCAAGGTGGAGAAGATCAATGCCGCCATGCAGGCCGAACTTGCCGAGGCAGCCACCTACTCGCGCGCCGTTCTTCCGGAAAAATTCACGTCCCCGATCTCCACCGACTGGGTCTTCATCTCCTCGTCTCAACTTGGAGGAGATTCCTTCGGCTATCATTGGCTCGACGACGACACCCTCTCACTCTATCTGCTCGATGTTTGCGGGCATGGAGTCGGGGCTGCATTACTATCGATCAGCGTGGTGAACGTCCTCCGTATCTCGTCCCTATCCGACACGGACTTCCGGGATCCGGCCAATGTTCTTGGGAATCTGAATGCGGCTTTCCCAATGGAGCACCATAACGACATGTACTTCACCGCTTGGTATGGCGTCTACACCCGCTCCACCGGCACTCTGCGCTTTGCCTGCGGAGGGCATCCTCCCGCCGTCCTGGTCGAACCCAATGGTAACTGCCAAAATCTCTCGGCGAAAGGTGCTGTGGTCGGGGCCTTCCCCAAGCCCACCTACGAAACGGCTTCGGTCACGGTTGCGCCTGGTTCCAAGCTCTATCTTTTCAGCGACGGCACTTACGAAATCGATCGACCCGATTCCACGATGATGACCCATGAGGAGTTCTCGCTGATTCTCAGAGAATCAGAAGACCGAGGACGCTCGAAACTGGAATCCATCGTTGCCGAGGTGCGCCGGCAGCAGGAAAAGGACGACTTTGCGGATGATTTCTCACTAGTCGAGTTTACCTTCCCAAAAAACGGAGACTCTCTGTCATGACCCCCAAAGAAACCAAGGACGACCAGTCGATAGCCCTATCAATTCTCCGTGACGAACTCACTGGTGTTGCAAGGTCAATCGTTGAGGAAACGGATGCCACGAGTCCGGAAAAAGACCGCTTTGAGAAAATCAAAAAGGACGCCGTACATCTCATTAAATTGCTGGATGAACACCTCACGGAAGAACGGATCAAGGTCCTCGATGTGGTTCAACCTCTCTGGGTGCCTAATGGGCAAGATCAGGAACCGGGAGAGACAGCTCCTCACAGCCTAGTGGATCCCCTTGCCGGCACCATTATGGTGGTGGATGACGATCCTTCCCTGAGCGATCCCCTCATCCAACAACTTAGAAGAGACGGCTATGAGTGCGTTCAGTTCAGCGACGGTAAGGAGGCCCTCCTTTATCTTGAGAGCCATCCTTGCGTGATCGTGCTTCTCGATGTTCTGATGCCGGGTCTGAGCGGACGCAAGGTGCTTGAGCAGATCAAATCTTCGAAAACTTACGGGGACACCCCTGTCATCATGACAGCTCAACGTCATGAACTCGATCACATTGCCGGCTCCATTCATGAGGGAGCCGAGGATTTCCTAGCAAAACCGTACAACCCGACCATTGTCCGCGCCAGGGTTGCATCCTCCATCCAGCGCCGACAACTCAGGGAACTTGAGCAACGGACCTTCGAGGCTCTTGTCAAAAGCCAGAAGCAACTTGCCGATGAACTCGCGGAAGCAGCAGAATATGTCACCTCACTCCTGCCGGAAAAACTCACCAGTCCTGTCGCGACCGACTGGAGGTACATTCCGAGCTCACAACTCGGGGGTGACTCTTTCGGTTACCACTGGGTCGACAACGATCACCTGGCGTTTTATCTGCTCGATGTTTGCGGTCATGGAGTGGGCGCCGCCCTCCTCTCGGTAAGTGTACTGAATTTCCTGCGATCAGGTGCCCTCCCTGGCCAGGAAGCACGAGATCCGTCGCTCGTGTTGGGGAGACTGAACAGCACCTTCCCCATGGAGGGCCACAATGACATGTATTTTTCTGTCTGGTATGGAGTG